>JAPLDU010000159.1 GCA_026391255.1 Bacteroidia bacterium
GATGGCACCTGAGATGTTGAATAAACTGAACTTCACAAATTCCATATTTATGGCGCCGGCAAGAATTGGGACAAAGGTACGGACAACAGGAATAAACCGTCCGCCGACAATGACAATGCCCCCATATTTTTCATAGTAGGCATTGGATTGTTCAATATGCCGCTGTTTAAAAAAGAAGTTGTCTTTTTTCAGAAAAAGTCGTTTACCGAGAAATTTCCCAGTGATAAATCCAATTATATTCCCGGCAATGGCAGCGAGGGCAACACTGATTACCAGCAACCAGATGTTTACCGACAGGTCGTTCCCGCATAGCAAACCCGCAGTAAACAGCAAGGCGTTTCCACAAAGTAAACCCGCTGTAAACAGCAATGCATCGCCAGGGAAAATAAATCCAATAATCAGCCCGGTTTCAGCAACGATCACAATCAGCAGGAGAGCCAGCCCACCATAATGGATTAATTTTTCTGAGTTTATGATGATCTCAAAAAATTCCTTCAGATTTTCCATGAAAACAAGTTCACTCTGTCTTGATTTCTTCGAAAATCCGGGTTATCTCATCCCTGTATTTTTCGGGCGCTTCCACATAGCCCCAGCCAAATTCCATTTCCATGATTCCCCCCAGGGCAGTATCATCTGAAGTGACGATACCGTGCGGAATTTTCCGGTCAGTCAGAATTTCTTCCAATAAACCTGCTTCAAATTCATTGTTTAAAACAAGAATTTTTTCATAAAGTTCCATAGTCGGTATTTTTCCTCTAAGATACAATTCTTTCCGAAAAGTACTATGAGGAAAATAAGTTTTGGCTTACACAGCATATTACCTCAAAGGACCAAAATAAAACAGGATGCATGGATTTGAAACTATTTATAACTCCATGGAATCACCAAATATGTTTCAAAATGGGTAAACGACAATCGGTTTTACCATTTTGCATCTTACATTCTAGACGCGGATTTTTCGCAAACGTGATATTTTTGCAACGAGGAAATAGACCAGCGACATGAAAACAGTGCCGCAAATCAAACCTGGGTTCATGGTGACAATGTGTTTTAAACTGGTAAACACCTGCATAAAAAGGATTTGAAAGCCATGCAGCAGCGGATTAAAAATGGAGGGAAAAGCATTGATAATAGCCGAAAAAATATCGAGGCTGGCAAACATTTGATATAGGGTTTCCATGGGATATAATTTTCTTTCAAAAGTACGCTTACACGACCCTTCCGTAAATGTTTTTTCTACGAATCACCGAAAAAAAGGGGTTGAACGACGATGGCAGGAGGCTGAACGGGATAGGCAGGAATATGGGATTACTTAATTAAGGTTATCTTTGCCAGGAAATAAATCTGCAAATATATTCCGCATGTTACTTTCTGTCCGCTTGTTACTTGCATTACCATTGTTTTTTATTTTCCCAACGCTGAATACCTTCGGACAACAGCGAAAAGCCCCTCCAAATCCGAAAAACATCATCATCATGATTGGCGATGGGGTCGGCTATAATCATATTCTGGCAACCGACTACTACCTTGGTATGGTTGCACAGGTTCAGGAAAAGTTCCCGGTTCGGCTCGCCATGTCACATTATCCGGTAAAAGCAGGGGAATATGAAGCAGGTAATCCGGGGTCAAACTACTATGCTGCTGGTTATAACCCTTCCATAGCATGG
>JAPLDU010000103.1 GCA_026391255.1 Bacteroidia bacterium
AAATCAACAGAACAGCTTGTCATTCTGAGCGAAGCGAAGAATCTCAAACATTTTAACCGGACAACAATGGTTACAAATATACATATTGTTTTAAAATACAACATATATTTGTTCTGAAATATTACTTTCGGGGGAAAGAAAATATATTTATCTGATCTTTGCTATTTTAATAGTTCCTGAAAAACCCGGTGAAATCAAAAGTTTTCAACATAATCACAAGATTATCTACAATTCTTCCATCAGGATTCATAAACTGTTTTGAATTTTAAATATTTATGTTATATTATTCATATTCAACTTCTTTTGCATGCCCAAAAGCAAAAGGGCACCACGAACGAGAATACAACATGCACTTTCGCACAGGCCTACGCTATCGGGTCTGTGCATGTTGTATTCCGCACCGTTCGTGGACGGCTAACGCACAGGGCTTTCATGGTCAAATTTATGTAAAAAGAATACGGGAAAAGTCATTTTTTTAAATATTATTTTTAATAAATGGATGCGAAGCATAAAATAAAAATTTCCTTATCAACGAATTGCTGTTTGAGTGAAGTCGAGGAACGAGACGGAACGAGTTCAATTCGTTAAGTCTTTTTTGCATACTTTTTGTGACGACAAAAAGTATGAAGAAAAAAACACAAATAATCATCTGGTAAAAATTCAAAACAGTTACTCAATCTATCTTATATTTGCTGCTTACAATTAAGCAATGAAAATATACGAAGCTATTGACAATAAAGACACGCGGTCGGGTTTTGGCGCCGGGCTGGCCGAGTTGGGGAGGCAGGACAGCCGGGTGGTGGCATTATGTGCCGATCTTACCGGTTCGGTCAAAATGGATGCATTTGCAAAAGAATTCCCTGAAAGGTTTTTCCAGTGCGGCGTTGCCGAAGCCAATATGATCGGGGTGGCCGCCGGACTGACCATCGGGGGTAAGATTCCTTTTACAGGTACATTTGCCAATTTTTCAACCGGCAGGGTTTACGACCAGATCAGGCAATCAGTTGCCTACTCAAATAAAAACGTGAAAATCTGCGCTTCCCATGCCGGACTTACCTTGGGTGAAGACGGCGCTACTCACCAGATACTGGAAGATATCGGCCTGATGAAAATGTTGCCAAACATGACTGTAATAAACCCCGCTGATTATAACCAGACCAAAGCCGCAACCTTTGCAGTGGCAAAGTATATTGGCCCGGTATACCTGCGTTTCGGAAGGCCTGTGGTTCCTGATTTTACCAATCCAGTTCAGACTTTCGAAATTGGTAAAGCAATCACTTTTTACGAAGGAAGCGATGTAAGCATTTTTGCTACCGGTCATTTATTATGGAAAGCGCTGAAAGCCGCTGAGATACTTTACGAAAAAGGGATTCGGTCTGAAGTGATCAACATTCATACCATTAAACCTCTTGACAATCCGGCAGTCTTATCTTCAGTACGCAAAACAGGAGCTGTGGTTACTGCAGAAGAACACATGCGCAACGGGGGTTTGGGCGACAGCATCGCCCAGTTTCTGGCATTGCATCACCCGGCGCCGATTGAAATGGTGGCTGTTAACGACTCTTTTGGAGAAAGTGGAAAGCCCGAAGAACTCATGATAAAATACAGGCTTGATACTCCCGATATTGTCGAGGCAGCGATCAGGGCGATAGCGAGGAAATAATTTGAAGATTTGAAGATTTGAAAATGTGATAATGTGATAATGTTAAAATGTGATAATGTGTGAATGAATGTATTTTTAAATATATCAGGAGAAATAATTAATAATAATAGTGCGATTGAAAATGTGAATAATCGAAAAACCATTTGATAATGGAATTGTATATTATTTCAGATAATTGAATTTTCATCCGCCTAAGGCGGATCAAATTTTCAAATTTTCAAATTCCCAAATTTTCAAATCCATTTTGTGACAGATTACACCGATAGCGAATTGTTTGATTTGTTCCGTGACCCGGACAAAAAAAGCCATGCATTTGATCTGATCATAAATAAATACCAGGAAAGGATTTACTGGCACATTCGCAAACTACTCATCAATCATGACGATACCAATGATGTGGTGCAGAATACATTTATCAAGGCATGGAAAGGACTGGAAGATTTTCGAGGTCAGGCTGGAATATTTACCTGGCTGTACCGGATCGCTACCAATGAATCGCTGACTTTTCTCCGGCAAAAAAACCGGACACAATCCTTTTTTCCATTCTCAGATAAGGGAAATGAATTTCCAGACTTACTTGAGGCTGATCCTTATTTTGACGGAAATGAATTACAGAAAAAACTTCAGAAAGCGATCCTGAAACTGCCTCCTAAACAAAGATTGGTTTTCAACATGAAGTACTTTGATGAAATGAAATACGAAGAAATATCAGAAATTCTCGGAACTTCCATAGGATCATTGAAAGCTTCATTTCATCATGCTGTGAACAAAATCGAAAAATATCTCGAAGATTAAACCTATCAAACAACTTAATGTCTTATATAGTGAATATGAAAGAAACTGATTACATACCTGAGAAAATCTCATCGGCAGGAAAAAAATCCCCTTTTACCGTACCTGATGGCTATTTTGAACGACTTCCAAAAGATTTAGCCGGTATGGTTAATTCAACCATAACTGATCACCCTGAGAAAAAATCTGTCAGAATATTCTGGCCGTTATTGGCTGTTGCGGCAGGATTAATTATTGCAGTAGTATTTAGTTTTTACAGGGATGAATTATTGCCGGGTATATTTGGCAACAACCAGCCCTCTGTTGAATCAACCTGTATCAGTCAGCTTTCCACTTTCAATATTGATGAAGAAGACCTTATAATTGCACTTGGTACAGACTCAGTACAACCAATTGAATCTGAAATTATTGCAGAATATATTGTATTAGATAATAATGACCTCGAAAACATGATCGTTGAATTATAAATTGATAACAATGAAAACAAAAGCATTTTTAATAGTATTTCTTTTCTTTGGCTGGGGACTTCAGGCTGTTTTTAGCCAGGACTTTGAATTTGGCAGTTTCCTGAGCAAGGAAAAGATGGAAAAAATCAACTCAAAGAAAATCTCATTCCTGACCCGGGAAATGAATCTGAGTGTTTCAGAATCAGAAGTTTTCTGGCCCGTTTATAACGAGTACCAGCAGAAAAAATCAAAAATCACCGACCAGAGAGCTGATATACTGAAAAAGGAGATTATGGACAAAAACGATATGTCAGATAAAGAAGCAGGCACTTTGTCTGATCAGATCATTGACCTTAACATGCAGGACGCTAAGCTTTCACAGGAATATCACGACAAATTCAAAAAAGTTCTTAGCCCCGTAAAAGTTCTGAAATTGTACCAGGCCGAGAATAAATTCAAGCTGGAACTGCTGAAAGAATTCAGGAACAGGAAAAATAAAGAGAAATAGGCACTAGGCAATAGGCATTAGGCAATAGGCACTAGGTATTAGGTGAGAGATAACAGGCAATAAGCTTATTGAGTATTTGAGATTATTGACTTTTCAACTTTATACTTTTTGCCTGATTATCCAGAAAAATAACCTTTAACTATTGCCTAGTGCCTAATGCCTGCTCAGAACTGTATTCTCCATGTAATCATTGGGAAAAAGCCGACCTGGTATACCTTTACAATCTTACTCTGTTGCGAATCCAATGGACTGTAATCAAAAGTTTCCACCAATATATTTTTCCTGTTTGTAAGGTTTTGAACATCAAAAGCCCACTCCTGGTTCAGGAATTTACCATTCAGCTTGTAACTCAGTCTCACATCAAGCCTGAAATAATCCGGATAACGGTGTTCATAGGCATGTGTCCAGTCATATTCGGTATCATGTTTGATCATTGACTGAGCAATATCAATTGGTACATAACGCTTATTACCTCCCCACATCAGCTTCATATCCAGGGCAAAGGCATTATGCTCAGTCAATTTGTATTCATATCCGAACAATGTATTGATGATATAATTACCGTTGAACAGGGAATTTCGCTCGACCCCATCGTAACCGGTGTACCTGGCATTATAAAGTGACGAAGTGATCAGAAAATAATAACCACCTATAAAAAATCTTTCAAGGGTCAGTTCAATGCCATAATTTTTACCTGTTCCTTTATTCAGTAAACTGTCAATTCTTGGTACACTGAAAAAGTCACCATAATTAAGCATGGAAAACTGCGGATAAGACTGAGAAACCGGTATATTGTACAGATACTGGTAATAGCTTTCAAACTTCAGCCTGAGGTTTTCAGTGATGAGGTAATCGTAACCCACTACAAAATGAATGCTCTTCGAGAATCCAAGCTTTTTATTGGTATAGGCAAAACTGCCATCGGGCATCTCAGTCACCACAAAATAATTGATAAGAGGTTGTGTCTGGCTGTGCATACCAAATCCTAAGTTAATAGCCTGGTTATCAAAAATATTCCATTTAATACCAAGACGTGGTTCAAAGGAAAACTCATCGTTCCGTCCGAAAAATTGGCTATAAATTCCTGAATTTAAAACAAGAGTATTACTGAATTTGTGCTGCCACTGGACAAATCCCTGTGTCAGGGTCACATTGCCTTTATTATTGGTTATAGACCTGAACTTCTGGTTATCGTGTTCCCATACGCTGTCAATGTAGTTCGTTGTAAATAAATTGAATGTCAATCCAATACTAAAGCTATTTTTTTTATTGATTTTACTGTTAAAGGTTGAAGAAGCAGTGTAGCGCACCTCAGTGAATTTTGAACGGTAATAAGGATAAAGAGAATCCATCACAGGAATAGCAATCGAATCGAGGATTGTGTATGTGTGAATACCTGATACCGAAAACTTTGTTGTAATCCTGTTCTTATCGTTGAAGAAATAAAGATGTGTCAGACCGATAACACCCATATCGGAACCATACTTTGTATAAGTATTTTCAGTACCATATCCGGTTTCGTTTTTCAGATCTATGTAACTTTTACCTCCCATTCCGAACAGGCTGATCCTGCCGATCGGTGACCGGGGAAAATCAAGTTTAAAAGTAAGATCCTGGTACTGCGGGATTGAATTGCCCGTACCAAAATCAACTCCCAGTGCATTGAGAACTCCGAGAGTTGAGTACCTGTAATATGCCATATAAGATGCCTGTCCGTCTTTTTTAAACGGCCCTTCAGCGCCAAACTCAAAGCCATTAAAACCAACCTGTCCGGTAAATTCATGTTTTTCGTTATTTCCGCTTCTCAGCTTCAGGTCAAAAGCGCCGGCCAGTGCGTTGCCAAATTCGGCAGGGAAAGCACCGGAATAAAAGTCGGAGTTGGTCAGCAGGTTATTGTTTAATATACTTACCGGGCCACCTGTAGTACCAAGCGCGCCAAAATGGTTTGGGTTTGGTATGTCAATGCCATCAAGTCGCCAGAGCAGGCCTGAAGGTGAATTTCCCCTGATAACAATATCATTGCGGCGATCATTTGCTGAATTGATACCGGCAAAATTGGCTGCCATCCGTGAAGGATCTCCAAGGCTGCCCGCATAACGCTGTGTTTCCTCTACCGAAAACGAACGTGCACTTACAGTAGCCATCTCATTCAGCGGTTGATCTTTACGCTGGTGGGCTGTTACAACAACTTCCTCAGTGGTTATGATCTTTTCTTCCATCTCTATATTAAGCACCAATTCCTTGCCTGAGCTTAGCTGCAGGTTGGTCAGGCGCACCGGTTCGTAACCAATAAAACTTACCTGTATACCCTGCCTGCCAATGGCTAAATCCGGCAACCTGAAAAATCCGTCATTATCTGTTGAAGTGCCCACCGGGATGCCTGATCCGAGCAATAAAACCGTGGCTCCCGGAAGCGGCGTTTTGGTATTCCTGTCGGTTACCCTGCCACGGATAGTCTGCCTGTATTCAGTCTGGGAGTATAACTGCATTGTGATTGAACATGCCAGGACTATGAAAATCACTGTTCTCATAAATAGAAATGTTAATGCTGAAGCATAAAAATCATGATAAACCAGTAGAACTGTTTATAATTTTAACGTAAAATAGAGCAATTACTTCTGCAAATTAAAACAGAGGTTATCAATTCTCAAAACTGAAATTCGACGGATACTAAATTTTGCCTGTCAAATGACGAAAATATAATGGCGGATCATGGATATTAAACCAGGAGTTCTTATAAATCTGGGTTTAAAAATTCAACATATTAATTAAAATTACTTATTCTTTTTAATCAAGTTATTGACCCCACCTCCGCCAGTGGCGGACTCCCCTAAAACAGGGGAAGTAAAGAAATGCGGTTCTTTAAACCCTCCTGTTTACTGAGCGGAGTCGAAGTATAGGAGGGTTTGGGAGGTTTATAGTATATTTACAGTTATTATTCCATATTTTATTTAATAAGTACATTTTATTATAGGGGATAAGCAGTTAAATAAAAATATGTAACTTATTTCAATTAAAGCAATAAAAATGCAGAGAGGGAGTATTTTATGTTTTCAGAGTAGTATTTTTGCAATTTACTGACACGAAAATATGAGACTGATAACCACCTTTTATTTCAGTAATGTAGCCGGCTGTAAAGTTTTTGATGCTGATCATAAACTCATTGGCAGGCTTACTGATATTGCCATTAATGCAAGTCCACCAAAACCTGATGAAAACGAACCTTTCCGGCCGGAAGTGGTTGCTCTGCAAATTAAAACTTCAGAGAGTAAGAAATTATTCTCGTTTTCAAAAGCCATTATCAGGAAAGAGAAAGGAAGCTACCAGGCAGAAGTGAATGAGTTCAGCGAATTTCATGAATCAGAAATGGAGGATAGGCTCCTACTTGGAGTGAATTTCCTGGATAAACAGATTGTGGACATAAACGGGCGAAAACTTGTCCGGGTAAATGATATCAGGCTTGTTTCCCTGCCAGGTGGTATATTTGCAATCGCCGTGGATGTAGGAATTGAAGGTTTACTTCGTCGTATCGGGATTGCAGAAACGATAAAAAGTATTTTATCACTGATCGGGATACGGGTACCTTCACGGTTTATTTTGTTCGATGATGTAGCAGCTGTTGACGGCGCTAATTTAAATATCAGGTTATCAAAAACATCCAGCAAACTGCATACTTTGCATCCTTCAGATATTGCGGATATTATTGAGGATCTGGGTAAAGAGTCGAAAACTTCAGTATTCAGTAGTCTGGATGAGGAAAAAGCAGCCGATGTTCTCGAGGAACTTGAACCAATGGAACAGGTTCTCATCATAGAAAGCATGTCGATTGAAAAAGCGGCAGACGTGCTGGAAAAGATGCCTGCCAACGAAGCAGCCGACCTGATTGATGAGTTGGAAAGTGACAGGGCGGAACTTCTGCTGAAAGAAATGGAAATCGGTTCCTCCGAAGAGGTCAGGGAATTGCTTGAATACCCGGATACTACGGTTGGCAGCCTGATGACAACTGAGTTGTTGTCTTTCAGTGAAAATGTAAGTGTAGACGATGTCCTGAATGAAATCAGGAAAGTAAAGCCTGAAATGGAAATGCTTTACAACCTGTTTATTACGGATAAAAATGAAAAACTGATAGCTACACTCAGCCTGCGTGATCTGCTGATTTCCCAACCGTGTACGCCGGTCGCGAAAATTATGAAACGGGACCCGATCTGTGTATATGATGATGATAAAGTCGGCTCTCTTGCAGAAATTATTTCAAAATATAACCTCCTTGCCATTCCTGTTGTCGACCAGAATGATAAACTGGAAGGAATGGTTGTAATTGATGATGTTGTGGAAGATTTGTTAGGTAAACGAAGAACAACCTGATAATAAACATTAAAATATGTTCAAGTGGAGGAAGAACAAACATATTGTCCGTAGATTACTTATATTACTCGCCATCATTGGCCCGGGAATAATTACCGGGAGTGTTGATAATGATGCCGGGGGTATCACTACTTATTCCGTTGCCGGGGCCAGATATGGCTACGAACTTCTGTGGACGCTGATCCCTTCGTTTATCGTCCTCATTGTGATACAGGAAATGAATGCCCGAATGGGTATTGTTACCGGCAAAGGACTTGCTGACCTAATCCGTGAGAATGCAGGGGTGAAAATTACCTTCTTTGTTTTTCTCGGGCTGCTCCTGGCGGATATTGGTAATACCACCACCGAATTTGCAGGAGTCGCAGGCAGTATGGAGGTTTTTGGCGTTACCAAATATATTTCTGTGCCCATAGTGGGTTTTATTGTCTGGATCATGGTGGTGAAAGGAAACTATAAGATTGCTGAGCGTATTTTCCTGATATTCAGTTTCTCACTTTTGATTTATATTGTCTCTGCCATCCTGGGAAAACCCCATTGGGGTGAGATCGCCACTTCTATCGTAAACCCCAAAATGGACATTAATACTGCAAGCCTTGCAATGGTCATTGGTCTGATAGGTACGACCATTGCCCCGTGGATGCAGTTTTACATGCAGTCGTCAGTGATTGAGAAAAGACTGAAGATGAGGAACTACAAGTACACCTTGTTCGATATCATTGTTGGTTGCCTGGCAACAGTGGTGGTTGCCTTTTTTATCATGGTGGCCTGTGCATCCACATTACATAATAATCATATTGAAATTAACGAAGCCAAAGATGCGGCCATGGCCCTGCAACCTTTCGCCGGATCCATTGCCACCCAGGTATTTGCTTTCGGACTGTTCATAGCTTCCATTTTTTCTGCTACCATTCTTCCGCTGGCCACTGCATTTTATGTATGCGAAGCTTTCGGTTTCGAAGCAGGTATTGATAAAAAGTGGGATGAAGCCCCTGAATTTTATGTTCTTTATACAAGTATTCTCGCTATATCTGCCATCATCATTCTTATACCAGCCGCACCACTCATTCAGATTTCATTGTGGTCACAGGTGGTTAACGGCTTATTGCTTCCGGTTGTTCTGACTTGTATGATCCTGATCGTTAATAACAAAAAAATCATGGGAGCTTATACCAACAAGCCTTTCAACAATATCATCGGAGTTACATCTGTGATCGTCCTGGTCGGATTATCAATCATGCTGATTGTATTGCCGTTCTTCAAGTAGTCATTAGTCAATAGTCGAAAGTCGTAAGTCATTAGTCGTAAGAGTCATGAGCGTCATGGGCGTCATGGGCGTCATGAGCGTCATGTTAGATTGTTCGGTTGTTCGAACGTTTGAGCGTTCGTATGTTCGATTGTATAACTCATCACTCATAATTCATCACTCATCACTCATCACTCATCACTC
>JAPLDU010000007.1 GCA_026391255.1 Bacteroidia bacterium
GATACCAAATTATATCCAAAGGGTATTGTTGTTACAGATGAGGAGTTAAAAAGCTTTAGAATTGAAAAAGATGATTTTCATGGGGAATGGAACTATAAAATTAAACCTAAATGATTAGGTTATTTCGTAACATTGACTTAGGTGATACATTTATTATTTATGATTCCGACGATGTAGCAAATTCTTTCTCAGTTGACAGTGTTTATTATGTTGGCAATATAAAGCATGTGCGTCTTAATGCATGGACAAATATGTGTGCATTTAATGAAAAGATTACTTTCATTGAAGGTAGTGGAACTACTGCAGGTTTGAGTTATCAAAGGAACTTCTGGTACGGAGACTCTTATATGCTTTGCCATCATAAAAATGGAGTAAAAGTAGCAGGTAATATTTTATTCAACGACACATGCGAAGTGCATTTTGTTGGTATTACTGAAAATAATTTTGAAAAAAATCTGATAAAAATATTTCCTGATCCAACTATTGACAATTTAAACATTGAGATTGAAAATCTTTCATCTGACAATTGTGTTCTTTCAATTTTCAATATGCTTGGAGAAAAAATATATTTTCAGAAAATAATAAACCGTATTACAAAAGTGGATGTTTCAAAACTGAATAAAGGAATTTATTTCGTTTTGTTTGACGACAGAATTCCAAACAGACATTACAAATTTATTAAAGATTAGTATATTATAATGATATTCTCGTAGCAGATTACAAACCGCTTATCACCAGACCTGCATAGACTGTATGGGCAAGTTCTTACGGACTTTGCCACCATTAAAGCCAACCGGTGGTTGATAAAGTCAAGTTACGTACAAAAACATTAATATTACTCATTATGAAAACTTTGTACTTAAAAAAAAACATAGAATCAGTATTTGGAAAATGCAACTTCATTTTGATGGCTTACATTAGCATGTTTTTTTTCAGTGTGATTGCACAACTATCCCCGGCCTCAGCCCAGACGGTATTGTTTGACTTCGACAATGCCCCGCTTTATACGTCTCTCCCACTCGACCAGACGGTGAGTGGCATTACCGCCCACTTATCGGCGACAGGTCAGGGGTATTCCATTCAGGAAGCCAACGTGCTTGGCTTTACACCTCAGGGATTCTCCGGTCACATCCTCAATCCCAACAGCATCAATCTCTCAGATCTGCTCATCAATTACGACCATACGCTTACTGATTTCTCAATCATGTACTCGTGCCAGGAACTAGGATGTGATGATGCGGCCACAATGCGCGTGACTGTCTTTATGAACGGCAGTTTTATTGGAACCAACACAAAAATCGCGGGCAATCCTGGTACCTGGCCGGTCGATACGTTGAAATGCAGCTTCCCCCAGGGCTTTGACAGTGTGGTGGTTCACTATGACAGCCCCCCGCCCACCTGCCATGACTATGGTGTTATCTATTTGGCCGATAATATGCAGGTAACTGCCAATAACATTACCGCAATATTGAATCCAAAAATATTCATCGAAGGATTAATCATTCCCAACCCTGTTTCATATTCAACAACCATTTCATTTTTTCTTTTACAATCTGAAAATATCCATGTTACAATTTACGACATTACCGGGAGATTAATAAAGAATCTTTTTGATGGTCCTTTAAACACGGGTGTACATCAAATAAAATGGATTGTAAATAATGATGCTGTTGAGGGTGGAGTGTATTTTCTTAACCTGACTTGTGAGAATTTTTCCCGATCTTTTAAACTTTTTGTTGTGAAATAATTTAAATCAATAAATAATGACAAATCCGATAACACCTTGCCTTTGGTTTAACAATCAGGCTGAAGAAGCAGTCAACTTTTATATTTCTGTTTTCAGAAACTCAAAAATTGACCACCTGCGTCGTTATGGAAAGGAAGGTTTTGAAATTCACGGACAGAAAGAAGGGACTGTGCTTTCAATTGATTTTCAAATTAATGGTCAGCCTTTTGTTGCATTAAATGGCGGTCCGTTGTTTATGTTCAACGAAGCAATTTCATTCCAGGTTTTTTGCGAAACACAGGAAGAAATAGATAATTACTGGGACAAACTCACCGATGGTGGCCAGGAAAGCCAGTGCGGATGGTTAAAAGATAAATTCGGAGTTTCCTGGCAAATCGTTCCGTCAATTCTTTTTTCATTAATGAATGACCCGTCAAAAGCAGGAAGAGTGACCAATGCATTTCTGCAAATGAAAAAATTTGACATTGAAAAATTATTGCAGGCATAAAGCAAATCTATTTATCTGACAGGTAAATAAATTTCGAATGATGTATTGAGATGCCCTGCCAGCAGGGAGGTGTTCAGGATTGGCAAAAATTGAATGAATCAATAGCCTGAACTTTCTAATTCGAGGCAATTCCTTAATATTTCAGAATAATAGAAATAATTACCTTGTGTATATTATTTTTCCGGATGATAATAATCCTGACACGGTACTAAATACCAGATTGTATACTCCTTCAGAAAGGTATGACGGGATGTCTATTGTTTCTGTATGTTTTCCGGATGTTCTGTGCAGCCGGTTAATAAATACCAGTACCAGCCTGCCGGTCATATCCCTTAATTCAAGCGATATAACCTCCTTATTGCTTATTTCATATTCAATAAAAGCGGTTTTGACAAAAGGAACCGGATAAACATGCATGCTGAATTTTCCTGTTTCTAAAGGAGTAATACCCGCTGGTCCTGTAATATTTGTGTTCTTTAGCTTTAACATAAACAATGACCGGGTAGTATTAAATGAGATAGGGTTTCTGTAGCCCGTTGCCAGGATACTTCCGTCAGGTAATAAATCCAGGTCGTCGAAACAGGCCAATGAACCAATTTCCGAATGCAGTCCATAGTCAAATATCATATAACCGTTGTGATGGAAGCTGGTATCAAGGGTTCCGTTTTCATCCATAAGACATATGAATGCCCTTTCGTGGTAATTACCGTCAATTTTGTCAATTGTACGGCCGCCAAACAGTATTTTATCACCGGGAACTGTTAATACTTTTTGGATAAAAGTAGTACTGTCGCCTGGAAGTTTTAAAGTTCGGAAGCCCTGCGGTAATAATGAACAGGGACTGCCATCTGGATTTAATATGATCACATAACCAACGTTTGTCTCCCCATAACCATCATCAAATCCTGATAAATAAACCGGCTGGCTATATCCTCCAATGATTATTTTATTATCAGGGCGAATGGCAATTGATGTCGGGTTTTCAACATTTGCTGAATTGAAGATCAACCTGCCACCCGTTCCGAAAGTATTATCCAAAACACCATCCGAATCAATCCTGAAAATATAATTATCACTGCGGTTAATGGTATCGCTGTAATTGTATTTTATTAACAAACCATATATGAACCCATTGTTATCTAATGCCATGTCCACCAATGTGGCATAAGAGGTATCCGCGAAAATACCATTCACTGCAAAAACCGAATCAGCCTTTCCGTTGATGTTGATCCTGGCAATAAATGGTTTTCCGCTTACCCCCTGGCCGCCGATAATATATTTACCGTTCTGAAGCAGGCTGACTCTTACCGGGTTGGCGTAAAGACCCAAATCGCCAAAGAGATCGTTTGACAGTATGATCCCGTCGTTATTGAATGTACTATCAATTTTCCCGTCAGGTAATAAACGCATCATGACAAACTGAGGAGCGCCGCACACCCCGTCAATACAGTACTCTGATTCGCCTAAAACCACAATTTTGCCATCCGGCTGAACTTTCACGTCCATATTTTTACATTGGTCACCCGCAAATATTTTCGAAACACCGCCATCTCCGAAAGTACTGTCAGGGCTTCCATCAGCGTTATACCGGTAAGTGGAAAACATGAGATCGGAATGATCATTAGGGTTGGATTTATCAATGGCCACTACAATTTTACCATCTGATTGAATCACAGTATTGTTACCAACGCCAAGGTTCAGGTCACTATTACCGCTGGCACCATATGGCATATAGCCGTTATAACCAAAAGTGCTGTCAACAATTTGTGCGCCGGCATCCCCTATTATGGCAGAAATGCAAATGAAAATAATGAATAATCTGTTCATGAAAATAATTCTATAAAAATGTCAAATGAAAAATAATAAAAAACAAGACTGAAATCTGATAGATTAAGACTCAAAATAATGTACCGGGTTGCCAGATATGCATTCGGAATGATTTGGAAGCTCATTAATATTCTTTAAAAAAATGACAGTCAGGGTAATCATGATGGAATATCTTTAACTGCAAAGCACGCTAAGATTTTAGAAAAAATCTAATAACTCCGGAACCCGCAATATATGTGGTGGACGTTTATTTGTGAATCAGTTTGGTTTCTAATATTTGCAGCAATACTTCAGGTCAGAAATCGTTTGTATTAGTACTTTATGATGGTGAATGAGAATGTTTTTTTATCACCCGGCACAGAAAAAAAGAGCATATTCAGCCAGATATAATTACCTGGTCGTTCTTGCCTTAGCCCTGATGTTAAAATCAGGGATTGCCCAGACCGACAGCGCTTTTTACCAGGGATTGATCAATGAAAAAATACAAAAGCTCAGCATCAATGAAAAAAGAGAATGCTGGCTGATTGCCGGGACAGATTCTTCCAAAATATACAGAATTGACAGTCTGATGAACATCCGGGATAAAACCGGGGAGATCAGGAAATATACCAGGTCGAAATTTACCACCCTGATTACGATCGGTACAAACAAAGCGCTCATCGGGACCAACAATGACAAGGCCCTGATGTACGACCGGGGCAAGATCATAAAGCTGACTGCAAAAAACGGGATCATCGACGATAGTATCCAGTCATTTTCATTCAGCAGGAAAAACCGGAGAATTTATATTGAGACTCCCGGCAATGGTTATGTCTCCACAGATTCAACTTTCAGAAAATATGCAAGGTTTACGCAAAGGCCGATTGCTGACAGCCTGCAGCCTGAAAAGCCATCCTGGACTTCCGATCTTCTTGATTATATCTCATCGCCTGTAATCAGCGCCATCGATCAGATTGTTCCCGATATTGATATTTCCCCGAGAAAAGGAGTACTGATTAAAAACAGGCAGATCAGGGAGATCAATAAAAATCTTGAGCCCTGCGATATATTATTCAAAAGAAATAACTGGTTCTGGACCAATAATGTCATCGATGGTTTCTGGACACATACCGGAATATATATCGGCGACCTGAAACTGCTCAATGAATATTTTAAAGGTATCCCGGTCTTGAACGGGATGAAAGCTTCCACTTACATCCGCAAACATTATCCCAGGATTTTCCGCCGGCTGTTCATTATTAACAACCCGGTAATTGAGGCAATTACTGATGGTGTTTCCATCAATAATTTAAAACATATCGCAAGTACCGATTATTTCGCGGCCTTGCGCCCCAGGCTTTCCAGAGAAGATAAATTCCTTTCGCTGCTTGATTTGTTCAGGTATTACATGTTGCCTTACGATTATAGTTTTGATTTCGGTAATAAAAATGCCATGGTATGCAGTGAACTGGTTTATAAAGGATTCTGTCCCACTCCATATAAATGTGGAATTCACTTTCAACCGGGATCCTTTTTAGGCAGCCCCTTCATGTATCCTGCTGATTTTGTTAAAAAATTCGATGATGAGTACGGCGAACCCGGCCAGGAACTGGATTTTGTCCTGTTTTACGATGCGAGTGAAAAATTAAAAAAAGCATTCAGGAGCAATGCCGAAGAATTCAGAACAACCTGGAAACGCTCAAGGTTCGGGTATCTTCAGAAATAAAGTTCATCAAGCACATGCAGCGGTTAAGATAAAAATTACATCCCGGAAATGGGTATTTTCTGTCCCGTCAGGGACTGCATATCGGTAGAAAGAAATGCCATTCCAAAGGAATAGTGCCGTAGGTACTAAATATTTTTCAAAAATAATAGAAAAATAGCTTGAATTTGAATTGATTTTGTGTATGTAACGTTTTCAATATTTCGTTCCTACGGAACTTCTATTTATGGTTTGGTCGTTGATTTCTACCGATATTATGTCCCTCCGGGACTGTTCATGATTATTAAGTTTTTAATATTTAGCATAAAATAACATATTGCCAACCATACTAAATTTCAGCATCGAGACATAAATTATATATTTGCGAAGGATATCGCAAACTGCGACAACCTTTTTAATAGGGAAAAAGATGATGTTGTCGCAAATTGCGATCACTTGAATAAAATAAAATTTTCAAGGACAAATCCTTATGCTTTTACAGAACATGGTGCAATTATGCTGGCAAGTGTATTAAACACAATGACAGCGATTCAGGCCAGTGTTCTAATAGTCAGGGCATTTGTAAAACTAAGAGAAATTTTGTTAACCCATAGCGAACTAGCTAAAAAACTAACAGAATTGGAATCCAAATATGACGATCAATTTAAAGTAGTATTCCAGGCATTAAGAGATTTAATGCAACTTGAAAAAAGTAAGAAAGAAAGGCCTAAAATAGGATATAAAATAAGCAGTGATAATAAAAAAGATTGCTGAATTGTTTGTATCCTGATGTTGAAAACTAAATGGATGATTTTTTTTTTGATTCTTGAACAAAAATGCTTAATTTTGCATTGGATTTTAATTTCCCATTTAATGTAGAGAAGGTTAGAATTTGAAAAATAGTAGTATCCAATATTTGTCATAAACATAGACGTTGACCACGAACAAAAAATATAAAGGAGGACTTTATCAATGAAATATATATTAATTGTTCTTTTGTGGACAGGATACTGTGCACTTCATAGCTACTTGATTAGTATTGGATTCACAAATATAATGACTCGTTTATTAAAGAAATATTATGCCTTTTACAGAGTTTTTTATATATTGATATCATTGTTTTTACTCATCCCGTTAATCAATTATACTGCACAATTAGATAATAAAGTAATTATTACCTACGGACAACCCTTGAACATTATACGGTATGTACTTCTTTCTGGTTCGCTATTAATGTTCTTTTGGGCCTTTTTTTTCAATTATGATTCTTTAACATTTTTTGGAATTCGTCAAATTTTGTACCTTGGGGAGATAAAGAAAATAAATCCGCCGGAGGAAATAAAAAGAAACGGATTATTAGGAATAATGAGGCATCCCATGTATTTCGCTTTAATCATATTTTTATGGTGTCAAATGCACAGAATGTCGGATATTGTCGTGAACATTGTGTTGACAATTTATATAATTATAGGAACAAGGCTTGAAGAGAAAAAACTTATTCTGGAATATGGTGATACTTACGTCAAATATCAACAGGAAGTACCTATGTTAATTCCATTTACTAAACATAATTAATATAGTATTAAATTGATTGTAATATTATGGATAAAAATATATTTCTGGTTTTGGTTATTGTATGCATTATCACTCATATAATAAGATCTGCTTATGAGATATTAAAATATAAAAAGATTTTGAATGCTAATAAATTTACATTTGTTATTATGTTTATCAATATGATATTATTATGGGTGTCATGGTTTGTATTATGCGCTATTGATATACACCGCATTGAACTTGCTGGTATCATACGATATTTTGGCATTTCATTAGTCGGGATTGGAATAATTATATTTTTAATGGCTTTATTCACGATTAAAACTTTAGAAAGTTATGAAGGGGATTTGATAACCAAAGGGATTTATTCAATAATAAGACATCCAATGTATTTAGGCTTCATCCTTTGGTTAATAGGTCTGCCGATTTATTTCGGAGCTCTTTTTTCATTTATTCTTTCATTTATCTTTATTGCAAACATTTTGTTTTGGAGATATCTTGAAGAAATAGAATTAGTAGAAAGATTTTCTTCATATATGGATTATAAAATAAAAACAATATTTTAGAAAGCAAAATATTACCCGATTATTTTTATCATGATGGGATGAATGTGAATAGCCATGTACGAAGTGCTTGGAAAGATAAAAATAATTGGCTGGAAACCCTGAAAGGAATGAATAACAATGGGTTTGGATGCACCGGCTTCGCTGAAAGCTGATTGTTTCAAATCAAATGATCATATGCGAAACCGGAAACCAGAATCGGGCGGGCTTGTCAACCCCGAGCTAAAGCCCGGGGCTATTCATATTCAAGTCCTACGGACTTTTTCAGCAAACCCTGATTATAGTCTGTATTTATAGTTAATGATACTGATATAAGGATATAAGAATAATATCGATGAACGAATTATGAAATATACCAGAATATATCTAAAAACCTCCCAAACCCTCCTATACTTCGACTCTGCTCAGTAACCAGGAGGGCTTAAAGAACCGCAGGTTTTGACCTCCCCTGTTTTAGGGGAGCTTGGTGGGGTTTTTACCTGACCGAAGGGGATAAGAAGTTCTGCTGAAATGATTATCGCCTGATGTTGAAAACTAAATGGATGATTTATTTTGATTCTTGAACAAAATGTATATTTTCGCAGAGGATTTACAATTTCCATTAAGTATAAAGAAAGTTAGTATTTGAAAAAAATAGTATCTGACAGTTGGCATAAACATACATGTTATAAGCCATTCTTAAAAAGAATCATATACCGAGTTAATTAATATTTTTAAAATTATAAAAACAGAAATCAATGAAATTTATTTATTATTTATTCATTCTTTTATTATTACTAATTCTTGTTTCTTTCTGCAAACAAGATTCTAATGATAAAATAAAAAATCAAATATCTAAAATTCAATCAAAAGATACGACTGCATTAAGTGAAGGGAATGCATATAAAATGCTTTATGAAAATCAATTAAAATCAAATGATTCAATTCTTAAAACAATTTTCTATGCATTAGGAGGACTTGGAAGTGCGGTACTATTAATGTATGCAAGTACCTGGTGGTTTAACGAAAAGAAAGTGCGAGATGTTATTAATGAAATCGATACTAAAATTAAGGGAGTAAAAAAAGATACACTTACTGAGTTGACAGAAAATATTAATAAACTTTCAACTGAAAAATCAACAGAGATATATCAAATACAAAACAAATTACAAGAAGAAACTGCAGCAAACATAACAGAATTAACATTAAAATTTACTGAGCTTTCTGAAAAAATCAGAGCTGAAATAAAAGAAGACAATAAAGGTTTGATAAATAATTATCAAAAACAACTTGAAACATTTAACCAAAATTATGTTCAACAAATAAATTCTTTAAATGATAATATTAAAACACTAAACTCAGATATAAATGAAAAAATAAATAGTAAAGAAGAAAATCTTAAAGGATTAATCAATTCAGAAACGCAATTAAGATTGTCTGAAATAAATTCCATAAAAGCAAATATTTTTAGAAACGAGTTTTGGATGTGGGATGCAAGAGGAGTGCATATTAATGCTTTAAGAGCTCAATTAAATGAACTTGCCTTAAAACTTGAAAATAAATATTCAGATCTTCATTTTTATTTAGAACAAATTTTGGAAACTAGCAAAAAACTAAGTTATTTGTATGACTTTGACAAGAAAGAAATAAGAAAATTGTTGACAAAAGTACCTGAAAATAATATGGAGATTGTTTTTGAAATTTTAAAAATTACAGATAATTTAAAAGAATTATAATAAACGAATCATAACCTAAAGAAAAACAGCTTATTTCAAGCTGCTCATAAACAATGGATGTGGTTTCAAAAAGTTCAACATACCTGCCCGCAGTAATGCTAAATATAAAAAATACTAAACCACGCAATCCGCCACTGCTTAAAGCGACGAAATAGTTATCTTGCATTAACTAAAATTTTCAGCCATCACATTTCTGATTCACGAATTTTCAAATGACAAAAAGAAAATGATAACATCTTTATTACTGAAAAGTCTCCATGAAGGCTATCATTAATACATGCATGGCCGGTACCGGCAAGTACTCCGGACTTTGCCGGCAAGATCATCAAGCGGCAGACATTGGCTGCCAGGTAAACACACGACTTTATCAATTTTTAATATTCAAAAAATATTAGTAAATTTGCATCATTGAATAAAATTTTAAAATGGTAATTCGATATTATTTATGTATATTCCGTTTTTGGCGGATACTTTGATGCTGAGTTTGAGGAGAAAACAAAAATATTTTTTAAGCAAATAATAAATAAGGGCGTTAAAATATTATATTCTGAGTTGACAAAAAATGAGTTAGTAAACGCTCCTGATCAGGTAAAAGATTTTGTTAATGCATTACCTGAATATTTGATCGAATATATTGAAATTGTCAATGAGGCTCTTGACTTGGCAGATGTTTACATAAAAGAGAATGTTGTTGGAAAAACGAGTCGTGAAGATTGCATACACATAGCGCTTGCTACAATATTCAGAGCTGATGTTTTAGTAAGCTGGAATTTTAAACATATTGTAAATCTCAGCCGGATAAGAGGATATAACTCTGTAAATTTAAGGACAGGTTTTCCATCAATTGAGATTCGTTCACCATTAGAATTAATTGAATATGAAGAAAATAATTAAGAAAGACTTTGATGCTGTTAAATACATGAGACAGGAACGAGATAGGATAAGTAGAGAAATATCAGAAATGACTCATGAACAAATAATAGAATATTTTGCTAATCGTAGAAGCAAAGAAAGAATACCCAGCCGCTGAATTACTAGCTTGAACCTAACCTGACCGAGCCAGAACCAAACAAGAAATCTCAAATCTCAAAATACAAATAACAAATAAATTTCAATCAACAAATGACAAATTCAAAGTAGTTTGTTTCGTATTTGAAATTTTGTCCGCCTCGGCGGATTGTTAATTATTTGTTTTTTGTGATTTGTTTTTTGGAATTTTCTGCCAAAACGCATCAAGATTCCGGAAACAAGGTACTAACCATTTCAAACCGAAAGAACACATAATCCTTTGATTTATTCCCATACCCCGTTTATCTTGCAGCCGCACTTAGCGCATGCGCCAAGTTTTAGATTCTTGGAGACAACCATATAACCTTTTCGCTGCAGCACCACCGTCTTGCATTTCGGACAATAAACGCTCATGGCATCAAGGTCTGCCACATTTCCCATATAAATATATTTGCAGCCGGCATTCAGGGCAATTTCTTTCGCTTTATGCAGGGCGCTGTCCGGCGTGGATGGCAACTGCGTCAGTTTATACATGGGATGAAACTTCAGGAAATGCAGGGGATAATTATCGAACTTATTTAAAACAAGCCAGTCGCACATTCGCTTGATCATATCAAAATCATCAGTCCACGAAGGAACAACCAGGTTTGTGATTTCAAGCCAGACACCTTCGTCTCTCAGCGTTTTCAATGTATCCAGAACAGGTTGAAGTTTGCCTGCATTCAGCCTGAGATAAATGTCATCGCTGAATGATTTTAAGTTTATGTTCGCTGCATCAATATACCGGCATAAGTCGCGAAGGGGTTTTTCATTGATATACCCGTTTGACACCAGCACATTTTTCAGATTCTTTTCGCGGGCAAGCTTTGCAGTATCGAACATGTATTCATAGAAACTGATGGGCTCAGAATAAGTGTAAGCAACGGACCGGCATTTTTGGGCCAGGCAATTTTCGACCACTTTCCCGGGCATCAGGTCTTCATTGTTTGTATCATACGGACTTGATTGCGATATTTCCCAGTTCTGACAGTTCAGACAGGCAAAATTGCAGCCGGCAGTGGCAATGGAATAAGCATGGGTATTGGGTAAAAAATGTAACAACGGTTTTTTTTCAATCGGGTCATTGTACACAGCACATGGATTGCCATAAGCAACAGAATAAAGCTTGTTGTCTTTACTCACACGGTTCCTGCACAGACTGGTCTCTCCGGGCTTGAGTGTGCATTCGTTCGGGCACACCAGACATTTCAGTCCCCTCGGTGTTTCGGAATAATAAAATGCTTCTTTACTCCATTTCCATAACCCGCCGGTTTTTGAGGACATGATACCATCCATTGCCATGGAATTCCTGGAAAGACAAAATCCTCCAATTCCGGCTAAACCCATCTCAATAAACCGGCGTTTGTTCATTTTTTCCATATCCAGACTTTAAAATATGTTTTTATTCATGAAATTTAGAGTTCATAAAGTTCATAAAGTTTATAAAGTTTAAAAGTTTTAAAATACAAATTATTATATTAATTTGAGTTTTTTGGCCATTTAAATTGTGAGATTGTTCCGAAAATCAATAATAATAATAATGCCACTAAGACTCAAAGACACCAAGAATCACAAAGTCCTTATTCCTTTTCGTATTAAACTTGGTGAAACTTTGTGTCTTAGTGCCTTTTTGGCGATAATTTATTTTTCGGAGTGGACTCAATTATCAATTCTTGATTATTTGTTTTTTTTAGTGACTTTAAATTTTCAACCTTATAAACATTAAGCACTTTGAGGGTAAAACTATTTTTTAAAATACCATAAAATCAAAAAAGAGATTAAATTGAAAACAACCAGGACGAATATTGATGAAATATACCCGAACACCGGTATTAACACGGTTGATATCACCAGAAGTCCCAACGCCGAGCCAAACAAATCGACCCCGTACAGATAGCCTGTCTTGTTTTCAAATGTTTCCGGCAGTTTCCTCAATGCAAGTGCAAACTGAAATCCGCACAAATATGCCGGAATAAATGTAATTAAACCGATAATTATGTACAGTAAATAACCAGCGCTGATCTTTGGTAAAAGCAGGATGATACCTGAGACCAGCAGGGCAATCATCATCACCAAAAATTGAATTTTAAATAATGGAGCATCTCCCCATTTCTTTTGTTGTCGTGCCCCCAGGGTAAGTCCACCCATAAATACGGCAAAAATAAGACCAGTAGCGGCATACAAATACCCGAACATCACCTGGAAAACAATAAGGATAAGCATTTCGAGAGAGGACGCCGTGAACCCTGTTACAAAGACACTGTAAGATACCAGGTTCAACCGGAACATTGGAACCAGCAACAATGCAAGAATAATAATGAATAAGGCCACCGCATTTACATTGAACAAACTGAAAAAGTTCGTCGTCTGAGCCCATAAAGCCGAAGGATTCAGGTCGGTATTCACAGGAGCGTTGCGATCCAATGATTGCTGGATGTATTCACTTCGCTCCATTAGCGATTGATTTTCCATGTAATAAGGATTCACATATTGTGTCTCAATATTTTTTGATAGGAATAGCTTTTCATAATCAAGAGAAACGGGGCTGTCGCTTGCAATGAAGTAATTCCTGCTTCCGGGAACGATGATCACATATGAATAAACATCCCGCATCGTATTGAACAGAATGGAATGAAGACGGCTGTTTTCCCTGCTCATATAATTCCCTGATGTACTCAGACTATAACTGGTAATGGTATGCCGGGTCGAATGAGTTTTCAACAACTGCATAAATTCGAGTGAGAAATACCGGTTAAGCTGAATTGTGGAAGATTCCGGAACATCCATGATTATTACATCGTAATGCGCGGTATCGGTCAGGAGAAATCTGCGCGGGTCCTGCCGGATCACCTTGATTTTTGGATCGGGCGCAGGATTGAAATACTTTTTGGAATATTTCAAAAACCATGGATTTGGCTCGATATATATGATCTGCCTGACTGACGAATATTTGAGGATTTCAGGAACAATTCCCATATATCCGCCTGAAACCAGTAGGACTTTCACAGGGTCTGCGTGCTGCAATCCCGGGAAATGGGCAGTCTCCTCGTTGTACACAATATCATTGCCGGTATATTGCAGGGTCATATTCGAAAAAAGGTACAGCTGTCCTGCGCTCTCGGTTATTGTCAACGCTCCGTAAGGTGTATCGTGGGTTTCGATAATTTTCTGGTTTTTAAACAAGGGCGCTTTTGTCAACAAATCAATCCGGAGAACAATGAACAACACAGGAATAACCAGAGCAAGCAGAATTGCAGCATATCTCAATATCATATTGCGTGTAAAAAAGATAGCCGATGCAATGATATTTAATGCAAATACCATCGCCAGTACCTGGCCAGGTTCTAAAAACAGAACAACTGTGAATGTGATGATTATGCCACCGATGATACTTCCTGTTGTTTCTGATATATAATTATCAGTCCCCTTATCCGGTTGTACCGATGCAAGAATTCTGAACACAAACCCGGAACAAATACAGACAGGTAATAAAAAAAGGACCAGCATCAGCATTAGCTGCCATGTATTTATGAGCACTCCGACCGGAACAAACCATGCCTTTACCTGGCTCATGAGAGTCCCGATAACCAGGGCAAAAAAGCTGTATGAAAGAAGCACAATGATCTTTTGATTTGTTCCGCACGTTTCAATATCCTGCTTTTTACCAAGCCATGAACCCAGGCCGGTCAGGGACATCCATAGTGCAAGAAAAACCCCGATGATAAGCTCATTGCCATAGAAAATACTTATGAACAGGCGCAGAAATATTACCTGTATCATACTCATGCTGACACACAGAATAAGCAGCAATGATTTTACCTGTTTTGGAGTATAACCCGATGATTCAATTCCTGACGATGCCTGAATTTCTTTTTTGTTTCCGATAAAATTCAAAGATGGGAAGTAATACCTGATATGCCAGCAAAGATGAAATAAGGCAATCAGGCTCATGGCAATGCCAAAGTTGACATGATAGCTGAGAATTTCTTTAATGTAGGGAATTTCAAGTTTGAAATCAATTTGTATTGCCATCAGGATACCTAAAACAGCCGTAACGAGAAAAGTTATCAGCAGGATATAGTTCCAGAGCTTGCGGTGAAAAGCTTTCCGGGTCATTCCTGTCAAGGCGGCAAACCATGTGTAGAAATAAAGTGAACCGATTATTGCACCAACCGGTATCAGCAGATATGGATTCATTTTATATTAAAACGAAATTTATTTATTACATAAATATTGCTTAATCTACTAAATATCATTTGATTATATTCGTAAATCGTAATTCGTAAATCAATATCGTTTAGTTAGCAAAAATCAAATAGAACGCTGATGACGCAGATTGTTATGATTATTTAAGATATATCTGATGTTAACGATGATCTGTGTTTATCATATTTATCAGCGTTATCTGCGTTCTATTCTTGACTATACGACATTGATTCATAATTCTAAAATTAATATAATCATTTTTTTTCACCAAAAACAATGGCCTGGTAGATGAAAATATCAGCATCTTTCCACCCGTTCCACCCAATACCTGCCTTGTCCTGTGCACAATGGCCCAGGAACTCTTCTTTTGTCCAACCTGTTTCAGTGGCGACCTGAGGCAGAAAGGTGCCACCCGAAATGCCTTTCTTAATGTAAATTCCATCACGGCCAAGAACAATTTCATCAATTGATTTTATTTTCTTCATAGGCGTAAGCGCCGAAATCTCAATATCAAGCTTATCTATCTCATCAGCGCTCACCCTTCTGAAACGATTATCCCTTGTCGAAGCAGCAACAGCCATTTCCTGCACGGTCTGGTACAAGGACTTATCAGCCGAAAAATCACCGATACAACCTCTCAGTTGTCCGTTTTCAGTAAGGGTTACAAAAGCGCCGCAGGACTGCAGCATGCCAGTGGTGATACTTTTTTTATCAACCTCCGGCACTTTTCCGTGAACGATATATTCGGTGATCGTCTGACGGGCAATTTTAAGCAATGCTTTTTTTTCGGTTGGAGTGAGAAAGTCTTTTAATGTAGATTTTTCCTGTGGTCTGTCTGATTCGACAGCAATTGCCGCATAACCGACAACCCTCGATTTATCACCAAAATGGCTGTCGCCGGAATTTTTTGCAGCCACCATTTTAAAGCTAATCCCGGGCATATCCCGGGTAATGTCAAGCAAGGTAAGGATGGATGTCCACCCGCACATTGTGGTCTGAAGGTTTGGGATATTCATTGCTTCAATCTCTTTTATGGTTTGAAGAAATTTATCCGGTGAATTTGTCATAACGGCGCCTGTAATTTTTCTATCGCTTATTTGCGCATCGGAATAGCCCGGATAGTGTGATAAATCAGTACTAAATACAAACAAATTATCGTCATTAAAATAAGGTTTAATTGCATTGGCAATCAACTGGCAGGTTTTAGCCGTCTGAGTGCCAATGACAATCGGAACGAGGTTGAGATCATTGCCCAGCAGATATTGCAGGAAGGGCAACTGCACTTCAATGGTATGTTCGCCCAAATGTGCTTCAATATTTCCGGTAAAGCAGGGATTATCTGAAATCAGTTTTCTGCATAAATCCATATCCACCTTGACCGTACCAAGCGGGGTAATGAAGTTGCCCGAAGAATAAACTGACGCTCCGTCAAATAACATTTTATGGCTCGATCCGATGACAAAAATATTTTTGTAGGTTTTTTTCTCAATCTGGTTGTATGATGAAGCAGCCACATCGCCCGAAAAAACATAACCAGCATGAGGTGCGATAATGGCTATAACAGGTTTGTCAGACAATTTTGTAACTGCCCGGCCAAACATTGCTTTCAGAGTATCTGTCAGTGCGGCTTTACCGTCAGGATAAAATTGTCCGGCCACTGCCGGTTCCCTGTCATGCTGAAGGGTACTTTTATTACTTCCGGGTTGTGATTGACAATTGGAGCAAACAACCAGCATGATCATAAAAGTAATGCTGAAAATAAAAATCCTTTTTCCAGTCATAGTGGTTTGGTTTTAAGTGATAAACCAAAAATAAGAAATTTATGGGTAAGATTTTGTTTTCAAAAACATAACAGATTCAGAAATCAGGTTCTGGAGCAAATTATATTGTCACTGTCATTCAGTTACACAATTTTTAAAAAATGTGAATGCTATATCTCAATTATTTATATGAATTTTATGTATCTACTTACAAATTAACGATATATGCATGTGCAACGGGAATTTTTTGTATGATTAATAGGCAGATTTTGGGCCAGGAGTTCTGAGTATAGCAGCGTAGCTGAGACCTGTCTGTAATAGTAGTGTTCGTTCTATTTCTATAAAGCGGCGTAGCCGAGACCTAAATGTAAATGGTAGATTCAGGTCACAGCTACGCTGCTTTGATTTTAACATACTTAGTTTATTTCTACAGTCAGGGAGCAACTACGTTGCTAAAGCGTAATATCAGACTGGCTAACCAAAATCATAATAAATTATCACCGTTAATCAGGAACATATTATTCAAAAAGCATTGATGTTGTAATTCAGTCAGAAATATAAGTTTTGTACACCGATTTATGAAATAAAAGACAATATAGTTTTCGATAAGAATTGTCCAATTATTTGATAGGCCGATTTCTGGTCAGGAGTTCTAATATTATTACTTTCTTATGCAGCCATCAAATGAATGTAAAAATCAAAAGTTTAGATTAAGTCAGAAAAGATGTGAATAGAGAGTATGGCCAAAGCCCGTGGCTATTCAGATTTAAGTCCAGACTTTTCAGTAAATACTATTTACCGCCTTCGGTAATCCCGTTCATCAGCCTGATTGAAAGCCAGGCCATCAGTCCCATACCGGTTTTTAAGGCTTCTTCATCAATATTAAAACGAGACGAATGCAACGGAGCATCAATACCTGCGGCAATATTTCTTATCCCCAGCCTGTATAATAGGGATGGATAGCGAAGGGCAAAATAGGAAAAATCCTCGGAAGTCATCCTGATATCAAGCTTTTCCACCATATCCTTTCCCAGGTAATCCACTGAATGATCCCAGACAGAGCCTGTCAGTCCTTCGTTATTGATCACTGCCGGGTAACCATCTTTGATCATAAACTCACATTCGGCGCCCATGGAAGTAACAATGGCCTCAGTGATCTGTTTCATTCGAATTTTAGCTTCTGCCCGCCATGATTCGTCCATGGAGCGAAATGTTCCTTCAATACTGACCACAGAAGGAATGATATTGGTTGCACCGTCGGCAATAAATCTTCCGAATGAAAGAACCGTCGGAATGGCAGGTGGGGAAAAGCGGCTGACTACCTGCTGCAATGAAACGATCACCTGGGAAGCAATGCTGACTGTATCGGTTATTTCATGGGGCATGGCAGCATGACCACCTTTCCCGGTGATCTTTATATATATTTCGTCAGAAGAAGCCATATATATCCCACTTTTCATCCCGACTTTCCCGGCATCAAGCAATTAAGATGAAAGCAGTACCCAGGAGTGATGCCATGTGTGCATCGTGACCGCAGGCATGCATCCTGCCGGGTACCAGAGATTTGTATTCCACATGATTTTCTTCAGTCACTGGCAGGGCATCCATATCTGCACGAAGAACAATCACCGGTTTTTTAGCACCCGTTTTCTTTTCACCTTCGATCCACGCAAGAATTCCATTCCCGGCATATCCGGTTTTATAATCAATACCCATCTTATCCAGCCGGGAGGTAATATAGACGGCTGTCTCCCTTTCCTCAAACGATAACTCGGGATGCTGATGCAGATGCCGCCTTATTTTAATTACCTGGCTTTGATATTTTTCAGCCAGACGGTAAATATCGGTTTTCAGTTCACTGTTGGCCATTATCTGATATTTGTCTGATTAAGTACCTACTTTTTGAATTTTATGGTCCTATTCAAGAAATAAGGGAAATCTGTTTTTTACCCTTCCCTCAATCCCCTCCCTGCTGGCAGGGAGGGGAAGGAGTGGGTAAAATATTTGTAAAATAAATGCTATAAAAAGTCGATTTTTTTTTCTTTTATTTATTTACAATTATAATCATAGAATATCTGAGAATTTAGTGATCCCTTAATTTTAGAAGCGTCATTAGCGTCTCTTGCGTTAAAATTTGCCGATAAAACTGTAATAGAAAATTTATGTTGCCAATTTTAAAAAAAACTATGATTATTTCCAAAAGATCATACGTATGGAGGTCATAAAAAAAGCCGCCAGTAATATCAATGCAAATTTGATATTCACATAGCCGTGACGGTAATAATTCCAGGCAGAAATTAATCCTATGGGAGCTACCATCAGCGCCAGGCTGGTGCCCTGTGCCTCGTGCTGGGTAAAGCCCATGATGAATACCAGGGCAGGAACAATTACAATTCCACCGCCAACCCCTGCACTCCCGCTCACAAAACCAGCCAGCAGTCCAACAAGAATAAGAATGATAAAATCTGACATGTCAAAATTTGATGATTTGAAAATTTGTTAATGTGTTAATGTGATAATGTGTTAATGTGATAATTCGTCCGCCGGAGGCGAAGTTCGATTATTTGTTTATTTGTTCGTTTGACTTACGACTTACGACTTATGACTTACGACTATTTAAAAATCAAGACTTAGCGACAGATAGAAAATCCTGGGTTGAATTACATTGTCTTCTATTCCCCATGCCCAGTCAGCCCTGACAAAATAACCAAGCAACCTGCTATGGATACCGAATCCATAACCCATCACTATCGGGTTAATATCACGATCAATGGTTACAGTAACAGGACCATTATGAGCATAAATGTAATTATATGCATTTTCTTTTGAGTATGGCGATGGACCAGACCAGGCGGTACCAACATCATAAAATCCGACAATCTGAAGGTTTGAAAAGAAATCGTTGCTTATTGGCCTGCGGATAAAGTATTTAACTATGGGAATTCTCAGTTCGTTATTCATTAGAACAAAGCTGTTCCCGTTGCGGATATTCTGGTTAAAACCTCTCATATTCGTTGCAAGTGTCTGGTAAACATAATTCTGGGTCTTATCAATGGCCACTGAACTATTGAAAGTCGGTATTCCGGATGAGAAATTGAACCAGTTGTCCTCACTTCCCAGATAATAAATCAGCTTGCTGCCGCCAAAAGAAGTACTTGCCGCAAGACGGCTGGCAAAAATAATCTCACGGTGAATTTTTTCATAATGCCTGAAATCAAGGCCAACAACATATAAACTGGAAGAGATTGTCTGCATTTTGTAGTACGATTCGAAAAACAGTTTATACCTGGTTCCGTTATATAAATTTATGCCTTTACTTATGGTATTATCAAAAATGTACTCGATTTTTAATCCGCCCCAGTTCTGAAATACATCGTTTTTCTCAAGGTTTGTCCTGTCGGTAGCCATAAATACTTCACGGTCGAACCTTACACTGGCGGTAAACTTCAATGCTGCCACCTGACTGAAAGGATATTTCTCAACATACATAAATTCATGAGTGTAAACCTTAGTCACTGTGTCACCCGAATACGATTCGAATGTCTGTCGGTGGAAAATATATTGCTTATCCATCCTTTCCTTCAGGTTTTCAAGGCTCAGTAAGTATTCATTGCTGTCGAAGTTCACCGAAAACCTGATTCCGCCCGTAAGTTTATAATCTTCGAACAAATCATTAATTCCTAATTTGAAAAACAGGTTCAAACCTGGATTATAATACACCGCACCACCTGTAAAAGTCTGATAGGATGCATTCAGAAAACTAAAGTCAACCTGGTCGACAACATAATTATTATAAAAGGCTGTTTTGTACATTCTTGGAGAAGGTAAAACAAATTTTTTCTTCTGGGTTGTCAATTTATCCTGTATTTTAGTCAGGTCAGCTTTTTTTTCCTGCTCAAATACATAATTATAAATGTTCACAATAGTATCGACCTCCTGGAAATTAATCAACGGTTTGGGGGGCTCCTGAAATTTCGGTTTTTCAGGTTCTTTTTTTAAAGTTTTCAGGCTATCCTGCTTCATCATATTCCTGACAAAAGATTTCCTGTACGAGGTCATTACAGGTTTTTCGGTCGTAAAATTTTTACTGTCGAAATCAGACAATAATATGCGGTCAGTATTATTGTACCTGCAAATTTCAACCAATTGTTCACGCTTGTTGAAATCCTGCTCCTGAATATTTCTCGGATAATCAGTCAGTGGATAAGTATACGTGAAATATTTGTAATGTATGGTCGTATCAATGAAGCTGATGCTGCTGTCATAACTTGCCAGGTAACGGTTTACAACACCGCTTTCGTCACTCAGGTACGAATAAGAATGCTTAGAGATTTCGAAAGGATATGATTCGTCTGCAAATTTTGTGTTGGTAATTCTGACAAGAATATCTGACCTTGACTTGTAGTTGTAAATAAAAATATCCTTATATGGCTGGGTATCAGTAATACCTGTCCGTTTTAATGTATCATTCGACCGGTCAGAAGCAAATATAATCTGAGTAGAATGATTGATGAACCTGGGATAAAGATCCTCTGCAACATCATTGGTAATCTGTTCATTGGTATGGGCGACAAGGTTATGTACAAAAATATCGCTCTGACCTTTTATCACAGCAGACATAACCAGCGAGAAGCCATCATCTGAGTAACTGAAATCAAGTATTTTATCAAAGTAAAACAATTCTGATGTTTTCATCTGGCGCGTTTCCACATCATAAAGATTTAGCAATATCTTACCCTTATATTCATTAATAAAGGCGAGTATCTTACCTGAGGGATGCCAGGCAAGCAAAGGATAAGAATAATCAGTGATCTGGTCAAGTTTGTGTTCTCTTTTTATAATACGCTTACTTTTTCCTGTAGTCGCGTTATAAAGCCATATTTTATACTGACCTAAATCATTGGTTGTATAGGCAATATAATGTCCGTCCTGGCTGATCCTGGCACTCTGATAACGCAGGTAATCCTTGGGTTTTTTTATAACCTGGCCGTTTAATGGCAGTTTGGAAGGATCAGAAACGCCAAAAACTGTTTCATAATATTTGATCCATTCTGAAGTAAGATCTGAGAATGAAATACCAAGGACATAAAGTATTCCATTTTCGGCATCTTTGTGAACCCTGGTGAGGTATATGATATTCGGGATGATAGCTTCCCCGTACGTCAGAGCAATATATCTCCAGATGGAATGCCCGGCATAAGTTGCATCGTCACCCGTAAGCGAATTGAACTTTTTGTACTTTCCGCTCAGGATGCCGTCCTTTACATGATCTTCAATCGTATAATTCCAATTATCAGATACATATGATATTAATCCCTTTCTAAACCAGTCGGGAAGAGTGAGCAGAGTTGAGTTTGCAAGCCGGTCTTTAAATGTTGTCCCAAACAACATCTCATTCAAAATGACCTCTGTAATAGCAGCAGAAATTTGTTTTTCAAATTTATACCTGTCTCCTTCAAAGTAAAGAAATACCTTGTTATCAATAATTTTTGTAACACCTCCGATATTTGTCTGGTCATCCTCAGATATTAACCCGATATTGCTCTGTTTAAAATCAGATAATTTATTGTAAATGATAAAAATAATTCTTTTACCAAGGGTGTACTGAAAATAATTCTGTATGAAATCGATTTTTTCATTGGCCACCTTTGCCGTGAACTCGGCAAGTTCTTTTCCGTTCACATAAAAATACGTGTCGAATTTTTCAAATCGCAGGAATTGCCAAAGAAACTCATTATACTGAACCCTGTTTTTACCAAAGTTCATCTGCAGACCATTATAAAATTGAGCAGAAGAAATACCCGCATATAAAACAAACAAGATGCTTAGCCAGCATGTTTTGTTTACTAACTTATTAATAATGAGACAGCTCAATTTTTTCTCGATTTGAGGGTAAAACTACCAAAAAAACCTGAACGATTCAATTTAAACCTGACAAAGACAATTAACAATCTTTAACACAAAATTAATCAGGCATTAAAAAATTTATTGTAAATTTGCTGCGTTTTTTGACCTGATTAAAAAAATTAAATCGCTTAATTATTTAAATTTTATATTATGAAGAAACTTTTTTTGATTGCAATTATTTTATTTGCATATGTTAATTACAATGTAGTAAACGCACAGCAGAAGAAAGCTTTTGTTTCATTCTCTACTCTTGAGCATGATTATGGAAAGATAAAGGAAGATGCTGGTAAAGCTACCTATAAATTTGACTTCACAAATACCGGAGGAGAACCTCTTGTCCTCACTGATGTGAAAGCTTCCTGCGGTTGTACAACTCCTGACTGGACAAAAGAACCCATTGCTCCTGGAAAAAAAGGTTTTGTATCAGCAACTTATGATCCAAAAAACCGCCCGGGCCAGTTTAACAAAACTATCACCGTGAATTCCAATGCTGATAATGGAAGTATTGTATTACGTATTAAAGGTGAAGTAGTTGCCAAAGAACCTACTATTGAAGACAAGTATCCTAAGGCCATTAAGGGCGTTAGATTTGAAACAGACCATGTTGCCTTCCAGAGCGTAAAAAATACCGAAGTAAAAACTGATACCATTAAAACCATCAATACGGGTACAGAAAATGCAAAAATAGAATTTGTAAAAGTACCAGAACACATCAGTGTTAAAGCTATTCCGGCCACTCTTAAACCCAATGAAAAAGGTATAGCCGTTTTCACTTATGATGGTAAAAAAGCCACTGACTGGGGTTTTGTAATTGACCGTATTCCAGTTCAGATCAATGACGTACTCGATCCTAACAGCAACGACAACAGGATTACCGTGAGTGCAACTGTTGAGGAAGATTTCTCAAAACTAAATCCCGAACAGCTTCTCAATGCTCCCAAGATTGAATTTGAATCATTAGTGTTCGATTTTGGTACTATCAAAGCAGGCGACAAGGCAGAATACAATTTTAAATTCAAGAATACTGGCAAGAGTGATCTCGTGATCCGTAAATCCAAAGCAAGTTGCGGATGTACGGTTGTTGATCCCGTTGATAAAGTCATTGCTCCCGGAAAAGAAAGCTCGCTGAAAGCTTCCTTCAATTCAACCGGTAAAGAAGGTAAACAAAACAAAACCATCACTGTGATCACAAATGATCCTAAAAATTCCAATATTACCCTGAAAGTAACAGGTGATGTAACCAAAGCACCGGAACAGACTCCTCCGGCACAACCTCCGGCACAGCAGCCAAAAAAATAATCAGATATATATCATCTTATAAAAAAAGCTTCCCCTGAAAGGAAGCTTTTTTTGTTCATTATTCAGATAAACCATAACCTGATATTATGGGTTAATTCTGTTTTGATTAAATTAAATTTACCACATAGACACATAGAAAACTTAGAAACTAAAAATATTGACATTTACTATGTGTAACTATGTGCCAATTGTGGTTTTACCTAAAATTCGAAAGTTGCAACTTATTTGTTTGATAGTCAGGGCGCGACTCAGTTATCAAGAAATCAAATTATAAACTGATAATCAATTAGTCGCACCCTGACTTGCGATATTTAGGTTTTAAATATGTTTTAATTACCGGATTATTAAAAATATTAATTTCGCAAATTGCATAGATTATTTATGTCAGATAAAATCAGGAATAAAAGTGCATTGACCGTAAATTCAGGGATTGATCAGCCACCATCCATCAACGAACCGGCAGCTGTCATATTCAGGAATAAAAGAGGGAAAAAGCTGACTGTAGCAGATTACATGAATGGAATACTCAACCACGACATTTCTATCCTGAGTCAGGCTATAACACTTGTTGAAAGCGCATTACCATTACATCAGAAAATAGCCAGAGAGATTACCGGCCAATGTCTGCCTCATTCGGGAAATTCTGTCCGGGTTGGTATTACGGGTGTTCCGGGTGTCGGTAAAAGTACCTTCATCGAAACACTTGGGCTTTCACTGATCAGAAATGGACACCGGCTTGCTGTACTCGCCATTGATCCAAGCAGTGAATTATCAAAAGGAAGCATCCTGGGAGATAAAACGCGGATGGAGAGTTTATCAGCAGAATCAAATGCCTATATCAGACCATCACCATCAGCCGGATCATTAGGGGGTGTAGCGCGTAAAACCCGTGAAAGTATCATACTTTGCGAAGCAGCCGGCTTTGATACCATATTTGTTGAAACCGTCGGTGTAGGTCAATCGGAAACTGCCGTACATTCCATGACTGATTTTTTTCTCTTACTGATGCTTGCGGGTGCTGGTGATGAATTGCAGGGAATAAAAAGAGGCATTATGGAAATGGCTGACCTCGTAGTTATTAATAAAGCCGAGGATGATAACAAAAAAAACGCAGAACGTGCACGCACTGAATACCTGAATGCGCTTCACCTCTTCCCTCCTCCGGCTTCCGGTTTTATTCCGAAAGTTCTGACCTGTTCGGCCAGAAATAATACAGGAATCAATGAAATCTGGACATATATTACTGATTATATTGACTATACAAAAAATAATGGTCATTTCCTACGGAACAGAAGCGAACAATCAAGATACTGGATGATTGAAAGTATAAATGAATCATTGCAGGGTCATTTCTACAACAATCTTAAAATAAAAGAAAAAATTGCCAGATATGAAAAGATGGTTCTTGATGGCTCCGTCAGTTCCTTCATTGCTGCAGGCTTACTTCTGAACGAATATTTCAACAGTAAAAACCAGGAAGGCAGTTGATTTACGACTTACGAATTACGATTTACGAATTACGATTTGTGATTTGTAACTTGTGACTTGTGACTTGCGACTTGCGACTTGCGACTTACGACTTACGACTTATGACTTACGACTTACGACTTACGACTTACGACTTACGACTACTTAAATAATGTGATTTGTCCTTTATAATAATTATTTTATTTTTATTGCTCTTAAATTGGCCTGGTTTATAATTGTAATTATCTGCATATAACATATTTATAAAATAATTCAACATGAACAGTGTGAAAAAAGCGATGAATGAATCTGCTCCGGTCAGGTGGGCAATATTATTCCTTGTCAGTTTTGTGATGGCGGCCAATTATTATTTCTACGATTGCATGTCGCCATTATTTGACCAGTTGAGGATGCACCTGAAATTTACAGGTACCGACTACGGGTTTCTTATGTCCACCTATTCAATACCCAATGTGTTCCTGTTCATGGCAGTAATCGGCGGGATGATACTCGATAAATTCGGCATCAGAAGAACGGGATTCTCCTTTGTGTTCCTGATGATGATCGGTTCCATATTAACTGCTTACGGCGCTTCCGATTATTACAGAGCCGGTGGTTTTGGCCATCATTTTATGAGTTCATTCTGGACCGTTTATTCCCCTGAGCTGAAAATGATGTCGCTGGGTTTTTTCCTGTTCGGATTTGGCGCTGAAACAAGTATTGTGGTTATCAGTAAAATCATAGTTAAATGGTTTAAAGGCAAACAACTGGCTTTTGCCATGGGCGTAAACCTTGCTATCGCCCGTATAGGTACCGGTCTGGCATTCACCATTTCACCAATTCTCGTCTGCAGTAACTGGAGTTCAAGAATTTTATCATTTGGAAAAACACAAATGCCCTGTGATGAAACTTATTGGTCGCGGCCTATTATGTTTGCTTCAAGCCTGCTCATCATTGGTATGCTGGCATTTATTGTTTATATGATGTATGATGTAAAGGTCGATAAGCAGATAAAATTCCAGAATATTGCCAGCCCGGAAGAAGAATTTAAATTCTCCGATATTTTCAAACTGATAAAAATTCCTGCATTTATTTATATCACTCTCCTGTGTGTCACTTTCTATTCTGCCGTTTTCCCGTTTATGAAATACGCCACGGATATGATGCAGAATAAGTTCCATATGACCCGTGAACTGAGCAGCAATATCACATCAATCATACCTTATGCCACGGCAATTTTCACACCCTTGTTCGGATTAATGACTGACAAAAAAGGGAAAAGCGCAAGCATCATGATCTTAGGCTCCATCATGCTTATTATTGTTCATTTTACCTTTACTTTTACCTCCATTACCCCATATTTACCCATGGCTCTTCTCGGAATCGGTTTCTCTCTTATCCCGGCTGCCATGTGGCCATCAGTTGCCAAGATCGTTGATACCAACAAAATAGGTACTGCTTATGGATTCATCTTCTCCGTGCAAAATTTCGGACTCTGGCTTTTTCCTATGCTTATCGGTTACGTTCTCGACAAATCAAACCCCGGTGTCACGCAGGACCTGGTGGAAAAAGGCAAAGCAACTTTTGACTATACAAATTCAATACTGATGCTGATGTTCCTTGGAGTACTTGGCTTAGTCTTTGCCATCTTACTTAAAAGAGACGATAAAACTTCCGGTTACGGACTTGAAAAACCCAATATTGCTGAATGATTTATTGAATAGTATCAGGTATCATGAGTCAGGAACCAGGAACCAGGAGTCAGGAGTCAGGAATCAGGAATCAGGTACAATGGTAATAATTTGGCAATTATCATTTTTTTCTAAAAGCCTGACAGTCTGCAGTCTAATAGCCTAACTGTCTGCAGTCTGAATAATCTGAATAGTCACTTTAAATGAAAACGTTGTTTAGGCGCTTAATACAGCAAATTTACCAACATGTTGTCGATAATCTTATTAGTGTGAAACGGATTTAATTTTCAAATTTGCACATTTTCAAATTTTCAAATTAATTTAGTTTCTAACCTGATAGAATATGAAGCAGGGACTCATGATCTTTTTACTTTTTTCATCCGTGTCAGTTTTAAAATCCCAGGACAAGCCTACCGGTTCATTGCTTTGGGAGATAAGCGGCAAGGGTATTGAGAAACCATCCTTCCTGTTCGGTACTATCCATATCCAGGATAAAAGAGTGTTTGAATACAGCAAATCCGTGGAGCACAGGTTGCTCGAATGTGATGTATATGCCATGGAAATGCTGACCGACGGTATTGATCCTGAAGAAATAAAAAATGCCATGCTCATGAAAGACAGCACAATCGACCAGCTTCTGAGCAAAGATGACTATGAAAAACTGGATAACTATTTTAAGGAACAAATAGGTATGAGCATCATGATGTTCAATAAAACGAAACCATTTTTTATTTCGGCTGAAATGCTTGATCCCCTTATTAAAAAAGAAATGGATGAACCTCTCGATATTCACCTCATGAACCTGGCAAAAGAGAACAATAAAAAAGTGATAGGTATTGAAACATTTGATGAACAGGTGGAAACTGTTGACAAGATACCACTAAAGGAGCAGGCCGAAATGCTGGTGAAAAGTATTGGTGATACTGCCAATCCCGAAGCAAAATACGAGGAAATGGTGGTAACTTATTTAAATGCCGATCTTGATAAAATGATTGAGCTGACAAATGATACCAGCCTGCCGATGAACTTTGCCAGGATATTTGTGGACGACAGGAATAAACACATGGCCATCAGGATTGCAAAGTTTGCCAAAAAGAAACCGACTTTCTTTGCTATCGGAGCTGCACACCTTGCCGGGAAAAACGGAGTAATATCACTCTTACGCAAAAAAGGATATACTGTCACTCCAATAGGATTAAATGGTGAATAGTGAATGGTGAATAGTGAATAGTAATGAATGATGAGTTTCAACTTAAGATTTACGACTTACGACTTACGACTTACGACTTATGACTTATAACTTAAAACTTTATAAACTTTATGAACTTTATAAACTTTATAAACTCTATGAAAACATGCTTACTTATTCTGGCAGTGCTATTGACAAACCAATTTACAGGTTCGTCTGCTAATCAGGGAGATACATTAAAAGCTGCATTTATTGGTAACAGCTATACTTCTGTAAATGACCTGCCTCAAATTACCAAAGATGTGGCCGCATCGGCCGGTGATCAGTTAATTACAGGTGTAAATGCTCCGGGAGGCTATACCCTGCAGCAACATTCTACGGATGCTACTACCTTGTCCATGATTCAACAGGGAAACTGTGATTATGTGGTACTTCAGGAACAAAGCCAGAGACCGGCTTTTCCCATCAGCCAGGTGCAGACCGAGGTTTTTCCATATGCCCGTGCACTTGACAGCATTATATCTGTTTATAATATTTGCGGCGAAACAGTTTTTTACATGACCTGGGGATATGAGAACGGTGACCAGTCAAATTGTGCGACCTGGCCTCCCGTCTGTACTTATGAAGGAATGGACAGTCTGCTGCAGTTAAGATACACCATGATGGCACAGGATAATAATGCTGCCCTCTCACCGGTTGGAAAAGTTCGCCGTTATATCCGCAATAACTATCCTTCCGTTCAGTTATACCAGGCTGATGGCAGCCACCCGACTGAAGCAGCAAGCTACATTGCCGCCTGTTGTTTTTATACTGTATTTTTTCAGAAAAATCCCGAACTGATTACCTACGATTATACTCTTACTTCAACCGATGCACAATTATTCAGGGAAGTGGTGAAAGCTTTTGTTTTTGACAGCTTGTCACTTTATATTGCCCAGTCTTCCATGCCTGTCTCTGATTTCACATATTCTTCCACTGACGATACAATTGTCAGTTTTATCAACTCATCAGTAAATGCTGATACTTACCTGTGGAATTTTGATGATGGAAACACATCGGCAGATCAAAGCCCTGTACATTCATTTCCTGATACCGGCACATATGTCATTAGTCTTGTCAGCTATCATTGTTCACATACTGATACCTCCTGGCAAACCATTCACCTAAGCCATTTACAAAGTATCCAGAACCCGGTAATAACAAATAGTTCCTTCCTGATTTATCCTGATCCGGTAGGGGAAGTACTTAACCTGAAGGTAACTAACAGTAAAAATATTACCAAATTAATAATCGTTGATCAGATTGGGCAAACAATATTTGAAACAATACGCAAACAGGAAGAAAATATTCAGATCAATACTGCAAGTCTCAGGCCCGGCATTTATAGTCTGCTGATAACATACGGTTCAGAGCATGAAAAACAGTATTGCATAAGGTTTATCAGGCAATAAATTCATGGAAAATCCGGTTGGTTTTTACCTCAAATCAACGGTCTGTTTCCTGTCCTGACCGACAGAAACGATGATCACCGGCACACCGGATTCATCTTCTAAAAAGCGGATATATTCCTTTAATCCGGCTGGCAATTGATCCTGACGTGTACAACCGGTAATATCTGATTTCCATCCTTTAAAACTTTTGTAAACAGGTTCTATACTGTTATCATATCCGAACGGTACATAATCGAGAATCTGTCCATGCTGCTTATAAGCAACTGCCACCTGAATCTCATCAAAATCATCGAGCACATCAGCCTTGGTCATCACAAGGCCTGTGACTCCATTGATCATTACGGCATATTTAAGAGCAACAAGGTCGAGCCATCCGCATCGGCGTGGTCTGCCGGTAGTAGCGCCAAACTCACCCCCGAGTTTTTGGATGAGTTCACCTGTTTTACCTGAAATTTCCGTGGGGAATGGGCCACTTCCCACCCTGGTACAATATGCCTTAAACACACCAAATGTCTTTCCTGCAAGTCCCGGAGCAACGCCCAGTCCCGTATAAGCACCGGCACAAATGGTATTTGAGGATGTCACAAAAGGATAACTTCCAAAATCGATGTCAAGCATGGTTCCCTGTGCTCCTTCGGCAAGGATAGTTTTACCCTCCCTGAGATACTGGTTAATGATGTATTCGCTGTTAATAAACCGGAAATTCTTTAAATATTCAATACCTTTCATCCACTTCAGATTTTCTTCCGTTTCATTCCAGTTCTCCGGTCTTTCAGCAAAACATTGAAGGTGCTTTGAAGTAAGCTCAGCAAATTTGTCCTGAAAATCATCAGAAAAAATATCACCTGCCCTCAGGCCATTCCTGCTGACCTTATCGGTATAGGTAGGTCCGATTCCTTTCAATGTCGATCCGATTTTTGAAATGCCCTTTGACTGTTCCTGTACACAATCCATCATCCTGTGGCTGGGTAAAATCAGATGTGCTTTTCTTGAGATGAATATACTTTTCACAGGTTCGATCCCCATCTTCACCAGGGTTTCACATTCCTTCATAAATATCACGGGATCAATGATTACTCCATTACCGATGATATTTATTATATTCCTGTGGAATACGCCGGAAGGAATATTGTGCAACACATGCCTGACATCACCAAAACTGAGGGAATGACCGGCATTTGGCCCTCCCTGGAAACGGGCAATCACATCGTATTCAGGAGCCAGCACATCCACAATCTTGCCTTTACCTTCATCACCCCATTGAAGGCCAAGTATTACATCTAATTTCATACCAAGTACTTAAATAATTTTTCAACCTTAGTACAAATTAAAACATAATTTTAAAACAACAATACAGATTTTATCAACATTGATTTATTTGATTCATTAATCCCGGGGATGTGCCACGTAGTCTTAATAAATCGGGATCCTTTAAAATTATTCTTGTGTATAATTAGTATTTGTCTTTAAAGTCATTCTTTTTTGATATAAGAACAAGGATTACTCACAAAAAATTTATTTTCAATGTTATCCGGTAAAAATAACAAAACTAACCTAAGATTCCTCGCTGCACTTCGTTTCGCTACCAATGACAAGCATTTAAGAAGTGGAAGATTGGGGTTAACGGATGCTTCGTCTCCGTTAACCCCAATCTCTTATAAATTAACAGAACAACTTGTCATTCTGAGCGAAGCGAAGAATCTCAAATATTTTAACCGGACAACAATGATTAATTTTAAAATGTGTTCGTGAGATCGCTTCGCTAAGTTAACGATTTTAGATTTCTGATGTTATCATTAAATCAGATGATTATACATACTTCATAAATCAAAAATCGTTGATCCTTGTTCTTAAATCAGTTTAAAGACAGACTCTAATTAGTGCAGATATCAGGATGGCTGCTGTGCTTTGGCACGGCATTCCTTGCACATTCCATAAAAATACAGGGAATGATGAGTGACCTGGAAGTTCATAATTTCAGAGGCTGTACTCTGAATTTCAAATATTCTCGGATCGCAGAATTCATGAACTATTCCGCAGGTCGAACATATCAGATGATCGTGCTGCTTGCATTCGTAAGCTTTTTCAAACTGAGACATATTCTTGCCAAACTGGTGTTTTACCACCAGGCCCGATTCAAGTAATAATTCAATTGTATTGTAAAGAGTCGCACGGCTGACGCGGTAATTTTTATTTTTCATAAAAACATACAGGGATTCGACGTCAAAATGTCCATTATGCGAATAAATCTCATCAAGAATGGCATAACGCTCGGGAGTCTTGCGGTGTCCTTTCTTTTGAAGATATTCCGTAAACATTTGTTTCACGGTTAGTTTGGTTTCATCACAAATCATAATTCATGATTTAATTTTTGGACTGCAAAAATACGAATTCTTATTTAGAATAATTATTGACAGAACAATTTAATTCTCTCATTGTTCAAAACAGTTTACCCGGTAAGATACCAATCCGATCATCTTAAATATAATATATTATATGATTGTATATCAGGAAACACAAACAATACATAATTTTGAACTACTCCTGTTTTTCTTACATTCAGTTATCAGAAAAATAGTAATTTTATCCCTGATTATTTTTATCAAATATGCGTTTAATATATTTTGCCTGCTTAATAATTTTACTTGCCTTTCAGGATGCAATTGCTCAAAATACCCAGCAACTGGATGACAAAAAAATCAATTTCACTGATAATAACGGGAATAAACAGGGTCATTGGAAAAAATCTTACCCCAACGGGAAACCTGCGTATGAGGGATATTTCAGGAATAATAAGCCGTTTGGTAAATTCATGCGGTATTTTGAATCAGGCAATATAAGTGCATTGCTTGTTTATGATAAGACAGGCGATAATGCCAGGAGCAAACTTTACTATGATGACGGCAAAATAGCTGCTGTAGGAAACTACCGGAACAAAACAAAAGACAGTACCTGGAAATATTATGCCGAAGACGGCCATTTGATTGACCTTGAAAATTACCTTTCGGGAAAGAAAAACGGGATGTTTCAATGCTATTGGGACAACGGGAAGGTCTCGGAAGAAACTTACTGGGATAATGATATCCAGACCGGTTTGTGGAGAAAATATTACGAATCAGGGCAGACTGAGATGGAAACCAAACTAGATAAAGGTGTCCGTACAGGATTGTTTTACTATTATTATGAAAGCGGTCAGGTTGAGATACAAGGATCGTATAAAAATGACATGAAAGATGGCAACTGGATATTTTACGACAGGAAAGGCAAGATAAGTAACCAGTTGATCTACGTGAAAGGTAAGGCCACCAACCAGGATGAGCTGGATAAAATAGAGACCAGCGAACTGAAAAAGATGGATCAGAACCGGTTTAAATATAAAGATCCGGAGAAATTCATGAATAACGCAGATGAATTTATCAGACAGGAGAATCAGGATGCCGGTGGTGAATAACTGAACAAAAATGATTTGAAAATTTGGGAATTTGAAAATTTGAAAATGTAAATAATTGAATATACTAACTATCAAACAAAAATGATTTGAAAATTTGGAAATATGAAAATGTAAATAATTGAGTATAAGAACAATCAAACATATATCAAATGAATCTTCAAATTTTCAAATTTTCAAATCTTCAAATTTTTCATTGTTATGATTTAATCTTTAAGATACCATCAATATGACAATATATAAACTCCTGATATTATTTTCAATACTTCTTTTCACATCTTTCATTTCGGCCCAGACAGCACCGGGAAAATACCGGATTCGTTTTACGGACAAAAACGATAGTCCGTACTCGGTAAGTAATCCGCAGGAATTTCTGACTCAGAGGGCTATTCAGCGACGTACAGCACAAAATATCAACATAACAGAAAAAGACATCCCTGTTAACCAGGCTTATATCACAGCGGTTAAAAATCTCGGTGCAACTGTATATACAAAGTCGAAATGGTTCAATTGCATAACTGTTGCAGCAGGGCCCGATACGCTGAATGCCATACTTAACCTTCCTTTTGTGGCCGGTTACGATAAAATTGTCAGCCGGTCATTTACGGCACAGGTACCTTTCAGAAATGAAAACACCGGTGGATTTGTTGAAAAAGGGAATTACAAAACAGATAATTTTTTCGATTACGGATTTGCCACTAACCAGATAGAAATGCTTCAGGGACAGATACTGCACAACCAGGGCTACCAGGGTCAGGGTATGGTAATAGCTATTCTGGATGCCGGTTTTTATCATGTCAACAGCCTGCCTGCCTTTGATAGTTTGTGGGCCAATAACCAGATACTGGGAACCTGGGATTTTGTTGATAATGATTCGACCGTTTACGAGAATCACCAGCATGGTATGCAGGTATTATCTGTCATGGGAGGCAATATTCCCGGGCAGTTGGTAGGAGTTGCTCCCAAGGCAAAATTCTGGTTGTTGCGTACCGAAGATACAAATTCTGAGTATGTTATTGAAGAAGATAACTGGGTATCGGGAGCAGAATTTGCCGACAGCGTGGGCGCTGACATTATCTCTACATCACTGGGATACAATACATTTGATGATCCGTCTCAAAACCATACTTATGCCATGATGGATGGTAACACCACCCGTATTTCCATCGGGGCTGACATGGCTGCTGCAAGGGGAATGCTTGTGGTAGTAAGCGCTGGCAATGATGGATCCAATTCATGGTATTATATTGATGCACCCGCTGATGCCGACAGTGTGCTGACAGCAGGCGCCGTTGATTCCTCCGGTACTTATGTTTCTTTCAGTTCCCACGGTCCCACTTATGATGGTCGTATAAAACCCAACGTAGCCGCTCAGGGTTTTCTTACTGCAATTTCCAGTACAAGCGGTTCAATTATTACCGGGAGTGGTACCTCGTTCTCATGCCCTCTGATTGCAGGAATGGCTGCTTGCCTCTGGCAGTCAAACCCCGGGTTTACCAATATGCAACTCCTGAATTCAATAGAAATGAGCGCCAACCATTACCTGACCCCTGATTTTAACACGGGCTACGGAATCCCTAATTTTGCACAGGCTTATCTGATCCTTCAGGGAATTAAATACAATGATCTGACAAAAGATTTTCTACTCAGGGCATATCCGAATCCTTTCGTTGATGATCTGAATATTAAATTTTATTCGGTTGACAGCCAGTCAGTAAACATCAAAATTACCGATCTCACCGGCAGGACTGTTTATTCAAAAGACATGGTTATCAGGTACAATTCATTTTATACTACCAGAATCACAGGATTATCAGTCCTTTCAAATGGCGTCTATTTTTTAAGAATCAGTACTGACAATGATTTTTATGTAGCAAAACTGATTAAAAGGCAATAGGCATTAGTGAAAAGTGAAAAGGTGGAACAGTGAAATAATCATAACTCACTAATAAGACTATAAGCTTTTAGTCAATAATCTTAACAATTTATTCCTTGCTGAAATTGTTTCCTAGTGCCTATTGCCTATTGCCTAATGCCTATAATTTGACAAACTTCTTCATACCTGGTTTTCCGGGTGTATTACCGGTAATATAATAGGTTCCGGATTGTAGTTGACTGATATTTATCCTGGTATTTTTTTCATGAATGACATATTGACCAATATAATGGTTATCAGCCGCATATAATTTAATAGTATAAGGCAATAGCATAGTATTATCACTTAATATCATCAGATAATCCCCGGCAGGGTTGGGATAACATTCAAAAGAGGCGATTTCGTGAATATCAACGCCAATAGTGGCAGCCTGGTAATGAACTTTAAACCCCTGGGCGGCCCCAGAAATATCCGTTTTAAAGGTAAGTTTAACACTGCTGCCGCCAATGGTAAACGGACCCGGAAGAGTATCCCCTGTAAGCTGGTAAAGCAGGGTACTTCCATTGTAAATTTTAAGAATATCACCTTCGGCAAGATCAAACTGCTCAAACTCCAGAGATATCTGGGTTGCGCCCGGTGGTTCAATCTGCCACATGCACAAGCAGTTGTTCCGGTAATGATAACCGGCTGAACCATCATCAATGGTTCCTTCAGGATTAGTAAGGTTCACAAGTCCATGGCAGAAAATAACCGGTACCGAAGTATAGGATGCCAGAAATCCTGCGGAAACTATTGTTGTATCAGAAATAAAAACTACCAGCATACGGTTACCAGTTGCCGTTACATTTTGCGGTAAGGTTGTTCCGGTAAAAATTCCAAGAACAGGGTCATTTTCAGTAGCTCCGTTGTAGATGATCACATAATCTGAAGTATCGAGGCTGAAGTGAAGAAATTCAAGCGTGATGGATACCAGCGAATCATCAGGAGCAATCAGCCAGGAGCAGGTGGAATTATCCTGGTAATTATTCAGAGGTCCGCTGCCATCATCAATGGTGCCCTGCGGGGTGATTAAGGTATCCGGTTCGGAACAGAAAGCCGGATAACTACCTTCAGGAAATATGTAGGCAATCATTTCGTGAAGCAAGGTAAAATTATTTGCCCCCGGAGTAAGATCATCTATCATAAAATAACCGTCATAGTTTCCGCTCCATCCCCAGTTGAAATGAAAGTAAGTAGTATCCTGGTAACCATCGCAGACAAATGCATGCCCGTCCTGGAAAACCGTATCGCTCCAACCTGCGTAATACAGTGGCATACCGGCATTCAGGTGATCCAGTATGGTCTGCTTCCAGTTGATGTTGGTACTGTCGCGAAAAATATACTGAGTCAACGGGGAATAACCGAAATATGTCTTCAGTGAAAAAGCAGCCTTATGGTTGGTCATACCGGAACCATTTGGCCCGTATTGAAGATCAACAGAAACACCGAGGTCATAAAGCAATTCGGCAAGCGAATGGTTACTTGCTGTAAGTGCCACAGGCATTTCATTCCAGTGATAATTTGTATTATTAAAATCAGCAGAAAGTGTTCCATATATTGAATCAGTATAGGAATATGAGCCTGTACCATGAAGAGGCCAGCGGTAATAATTCATGATCTGTCCCATCGCAACGGGCACGCAACCGACAAGAGCATGTCCGCCCGGGCCGGCTGCATCGGCCGGGCACAACTCATTGTAATATTGTCCCTGGTCCCAGTGAGTGGTGATCATGGGCTGAACAGAGGTAAGATTCTTATGATTCCCGGCAAAATTATCAGAAAGCAGATCATCCCAGGACTGCTTAACCTTATCCGAGGCCGAAAGTTTTCCGAGGATTGCATTGCTTATCTGACCACGATATTTCCTCGTCCAGTCAAGGAACTGCGGAGGCTGGTTATCTGAATGGTAAACTGATTCAAGTGACCAGGCCGGTACAGGATAGGCAGCATCACAGGCCGATACCATTACAAATCCCTGGTTATTAATATTAAAAATGTAATACACCGGAACTTTACCTTCTTTCTCAATAAATGAAGCTGTGATATTTATTTCAGCAGGCAAAGATTTATGCATATTCTGCAACTGCTCTTTATAAAACCTGACAGCCATTTTCCCTGCAACTGCCTCGTCAATATTACCCGCAAAAGATCTCAGTGAAAGAGAAACAACCAGTACCAGGATGACTATTTTCATAATTGATGAGTTATGAGTGATGAATTATGAGTTTGTGGTCTATGAAGTGACGAAGTGATGAAGTGACGATGTGACGAAGCGATGAAGTGATGAAGTGACGATGTGACGAAGTGATGAAGTGATAAAGTGATGAAGTGATGAAGTGACGATGTGACGAAGTGATGAAGAAACATAATACTGTAATTTAATAACTTAATAACCTAATAACTTTATGAACTTTATAAACTTTACGAACTTTATAAACTTTACGAACTTTACAAACTTGATGAACTTTACAAACTTTACGAACTTTACGAACTTTACAAACTTTAAACTGACGACTACTCCCCGATCATTTTTACCAGCACCCGTTTTTTCCGCATTCCATCGAACTCGCCATAGAATATCTGTTCCCAGGGGCCAAAATCCAGTTTACCGCCGGTGATGGCAACCACCACTTCCCTGCCCATTACAGTGCGTTTAATGTGTGCATCTGCATTATCTTCAAAGCCATTGTGTTTATATTGGGAATATGGTTTCTCGGGAGCCAGTTTTTCCAACCAAACTTCAAAATCCTGGTGAAGACCGCTCTCGTCGTCATTGATAAAAACACTGGCGGTGATATGCATGGCATTCACGAGAACAAGCCCTTCGCTGATGCCGCTTTCGTGCACACATTCTTCCACCTGCCGGGTGATATTTATGAATTGCCTTCGCTTGCCGGTTGTGAACCAGAGCTGTTTACGGAATGATTTCATGATTCAGTTCATAAAGTTTGTAAAGTTCATAAAGTTCGTAAAGTTCATAAAGAAAATCTTATTCCCGCTGCTTACTACCAATTGTCTTATGCCTAATTTCTTATTACTTTTGCTTTATTACTTATGTCTTTTATCTTTCAATTAATTACAATCTTCCTTGCGGCCCGTTTATTTCCGCAACTGACTTTTACCAGGTAGGTTCCGGCTGCAATACGGGTGCCTGAGATATTTTTAAGATCCCAGCTGAAAGAATGATGATTGCCGGATGACTGATCATTGAATTCTTTTATGATAGAACCTTTCAGATTATAAATAATGATATTGCATTCCGAGGCTTCTTTGAGATCAGCGTTAAATAATACAAAATCTTTTGCCGGATTCGGAAAAGCAGTAATGCTGATATTTTCAGAAAGATCGGGAACTGAGGTTACCTGCTGAATTTTATCCAGTCGCTTATAGAAAATATTGTAATTTACCCCGTTAAATTCCATCCAGGCCACGTCGGTATTCAGAATATTAAAATGCTTATATGCAATGGTGGGAAATAATGCATGGTAACTTAACGTATCCTGTACCTCGGCATAATATAACACGTATGAGAATGCCTGATAAAGCTTTGAATTATGAACATAGAGAAAACTATATCCAAGGAATGAAGCCAGGTCATCAATACATAAATAATCAATCTGACCACAAAAGCTTGTGTCAATCTCAGAGCCACCACCGGCAGGGTTTGAAATATAATGTTTAGTTGAATTAAGATAAGCTCTGACAAGAGAATAATTTCCATAATCTATCCAGTAATAAGTTTCCGTAACATCATGACCTAAACCAAAGGTAGCTGTTAAACAGGGAAAACTGCCCACAACAGTATCACCCGTATATGGGTAAAAAACATTTGTAATTGAATCACCGTTATTACAGGTTTCCATGAAACCTGAGATGTAGCCATTATCCAAAGAATAAACAAAATAAATACAGTCATCAGTATAGAGTAGGCTGTTGGCAATGGCAACATCATTGATACCAACGTGGGCAGTATCAGAAAAGATTGTTTTCACATTGCCGGCTAGTGTGGAATTTGAATAAACCACGGATTCCAGCCCGGTTGAACCGGTTTCGATCCAGATGATGTGAAGCAGACCGTTTTGTGAAACATCTGCAACAGGAAGCCTGTTGGTGGTATTCGGCTGGCTTACCGTTACCGGGCTGGTCCATCCGCCGGTGGTTTTCTGAACAAAACAAATGGTCGAATCTGCTTTAAGATAAGCGATAAATAAATTATCATCAGCAGATACTGCCATTGTCGGGCAACTGCCGGGAAATAAACTGTCAGCCTGCGACCATGTACCGGCAATGCTGTCGTACTTTGCCATCCTGATAAAATAACCCATTTCCGAAGAATCCTGGTAAGTGAGATAAATATCACCGGTGGAAACACGTACAATTTTCCGCTGGTTATGATTTGCAGTCGCGTATTTTGAAAAAGATTTACCTACCAGGGTTTGTCCCGAAGCAAACCCGGAAACAAGCAATGATAAACAAATTAAAATTAAAGTAGTATTTCCCCTTTTCATGATCTGCTATTTTTTTAACAAAAATAACAGATTAATTTAAATTAAAAAACACTGATGTCCGGAGAAAACATTAATAAGCATCTTAAATACCTCGATAGTATGAGTTTACATAAGATTTCGCCCCTACAGGGCTTATTGTCGTCGGTAATATTTTTCTACAAAGATTTCACCCCTGACGGGGTTTATCTGACACATCAAAACTTTAATCCCGTAGGGATGGAATCTTTGTAGAAAGAGATAAATTGCGGCATTTAAGTCACGTAGTGACGACATAAAATTTAACCGGACAATAATGATTAAGGAACTCAATTGTCCGACAAATTATAAATATTTCATCAGTGATTTTGGCGTATAATTATTAGCGCAACAGTCGCAATTGAAGCAAGGAAGAGAAATAAATACAATTATAATTTTGATCCCGGATTTTCTTCCCTGGCAGGAATGATCATCCAGAAATTAAGGGGACATTCTGATTCCGGGCTCCGTACCTTTGCAGGAATGTAACAACCACAAACCCCGCAATGCAAATACACTTTTTCACTGGTATGAATACACCGGCCGCAAATTTTCATCCTTTCTTCGGCCAGTTTACTACTTTCTTCATTACCACCTGTTGTCAGATTTTTCCAACCGGTATATATCTCTTTAAATTTGCTCATGAATTCAAAGTCCTTTCAATATTAGTCATCAGTCAATAGTCGTTAGTCGTTAGTCGTTAGTCGAAAGTCATTATTTAAAAGTATATAAAGTCCAAAATGTCATATCTTCAAAGAGCATATTGACTATTGACTATCGACTGACGACTATTGACTTTTATGACAATCCCAATTCTTTGATGATACCTAATATTCTCTTTTGTAACCGCTCATTGATTTTATCAAAAACAACCATGGAAGGCATTGGTTCATTCACTTCAAAATAAAATTTTATTTTAGGCTCAGTCCCCGAAGGGCGGACAGATATTTTGGAATCATCATTCAGCAAATACTGAAGCACGTCAGAAACCGGCAGATCAATGGGTTCTATAGTATTATTGAGGATATCCGTATTTGTCTGCAGCAGGTAATCTTTAATCATTACTACATCAGAGTTATTAATTTTCAGGGGAGGATTTTCCCTGTAATTTTCCATCATTTTCCTGATTTCCTCACTTCCAGACTGTCCTTTTTTAGTAATGGAAATAAGGTGTTCACGATAGAGGCCAAACTCAAGGTAGATATCCATTAAAATATCAAACAAAGATTTACCCTGGTCTTTAGCCCAGGCAGCAATTTCAGCAATAAGTGCACAGGTGGAAACGGCATCCTTATCCCTGACGAAATCACCCGGAAGGTAACCGAAGCTCTCTTCTCCTCCTCCTATATATTTCATTTTCCCTTCCATCTGCCGGATCACATCAGCAATGTATTTAAAACCGGTCAGGGTATCGAAATACCTGACCTTTGCCTTGTTGGCAATGGCGGCAATGAGTTCAGATGTCACAATAGTTTTAACTATAAATTCATTCCCTGTGAGCCTGCCCAGTTCAGACCATTTTTTAAGCTGATACCAGACCAGAATGGTAGCTGTCTGGTTCCCGTTCAGCAAAACAAATTCTCCTTTACTGTCTTTTACAGCAATCCCAACGCGGTCGGCATCCGGGTCAGTGGCCATCACCAGTTCTGCTCCTTCCTGCACAGCCTTTGATATGGCCATCTGCAATGCCGATGGTTCTTCAGGATTCGGAGATTTGACCGTTGGAAAATTGCCATCACTGATATCCTGTTCAGGTACATTCAGAATGTCAGTAAAACCAAAGAGCCGGAGAGCTGCAGGAACCAGCTTTACACCCGTGCCATGCAGAGGAGTGTATACGACCTTCAGGTCATGCTGCCTTTTTACCGCATCAGGAGAAAGATTCAGTGTTTTGATTTGCTCCAGGTAAGCATTGTCGGTCTCCTCTCCTATTATTTCAACAAGATCCGGATTGCTGTTAAATTTTACCTCAGAAATATTTTTTATCGCGGCAACTTCATTGATAATATTTACGTCGTGGGGTTCGATCACCTGTGCCCCGTCATCCCAGTATGCCTTATAGCCGTTGTATTCTTTCGGATTGTGAGATGCGGTAACTACTACTCCGCTCTGGCAACCATAGTAACGGATAGAAAATGACAATTCAGGAGTTGGGCGAAGGGATTCAAACTGGTACACTTTTATTCCATTGGCCGTAAACACATTTGCAGTGGTTTCGGCAAATAATCTTCCATTATTACGGCAATCATGGGCTATTACAACCTTTATCTGCTTTAAGTGTGAGAAATTCTTAAGCAGATAATTAGACAATCCCTGGGTGGCCATTCCCACAGTATAGATATTCATCCGGTTGGTGCCAACACCCATGATCCCACGGAGTCCACCGGTACCAAATTCAAGATTCTTATAAAACGATTCCGTCAGTTCCAAGGGGTCATTGTCGATCAGATACCTGACTTTATTCCTGGTTTCTTCATCAAAGCTTACATCAAGCCATTGTTGAGCTTTTCTGTATATATCCTCAGCAATCTTCATTAGTTCGTAAAGTTTGTAAAGTTCATAAAGTTCGTAAAGTTCATAAAGTTTATAAAGTTTATAAAGTTTATAAAGTTAAGTTTTATGCCCACTGCCTACTGCCTACTGCCCACTGCCTACTGCCTATTGCCTATTGCCTACTGCCTACTGCCTACTGCCTACTGCCTACTGCCTACTGCCTATTGCCTATTGCCTATTGCCTATTGCCTATTGCCTATTTAAGCTTTTCGAGGCATTTCTCCAGGCTGTCCTTCCAGTAAGGAATGGTAAGAGAGAATGCCGACTTGATTTTTGACTTGTTGAACAGGCTGTAGAAAGGTCTTTTGGCCGGCAAAGGATAATCCCTGGTTTCAATCGGATTTACCCGGCAGGATAATCCGCTCATCCTGACGATTTCGATGGCAAAATCGTACCAGCTGCAAACACCTTCGTTAGAATAATGATAAATCTCTCCATTCAGGTCAAGATTTTCGGCTGAGGTTTTGCAAATAATATCAAGAACAGTCCATGCAAGGTCACATGCATAGGTTGGGCTTCCCACCTGGTCGTCAACGACATTGAGAGATTTCCTTTCCCTTCCAATTCTTAGTATTGTCTTCACAAAATTATTCCCGAAAGAAGAGTACAACCAGGAAGTACGTATGATGGTATAATCTACCGATGAATGAATGAGTTCTTGTTCTCCAAAATATTTTGTATTGCCATAAACTGAAGCCGGGTTGGGAATGTCATTTTCTTTATATGGCAGATGGGCATTGCCATCGAACACATAATCAGTGGAAATGTGAACAATCTTAGTATTATATTTTTCAGCAATCCAGGCCAGATTACTAACAGCTGTCACATTCACCAGAGTTGCCGTTGATGCATCAGTCTCGGCTTTATCAACGGCCGTATAAGCTGCACAGTTTATTATATAATCAATCCGGTGTTCAGAAAAATATTCTTCCAGGTATTTTCTGCTGGTAATATCGAGGGTGTCAATGTCGGTAAAAAGGAATTCAAACTGTGCAAACCTTTCATTTCCGGAAAGCAGCTTTATTTCATTACCAAGCTGGCCGTAGGCACCTGTTACAAGAATTGTCTTCATATTCTGGTATAGATAAAATTCTTTTCTGCTTTTTCAAAAGACGGATGAACCTTGTCTTTGGCAGAAATGATCATGTTGATCGGGTCAATTTTCCAGTCAATTCCAAGCTTTGAATCTGCATAATTAATTCCCCGGTCGGCTTTGGGGTTATAAAAATTATCACATTTATACAAGAAAACAGTCGTTTCGCTAAGTACGGAAAAACCGTGAGCAAAACCACGGGGAATAAGTATTTGTCTCCGGTTTTTTGCGGATATCTCAAACCCAAGCCATTTGCCAAAAGCAGGTGAATTTTCCCTCAGATCAACCACCACATCATAGATTTTTCCAATAAGTACCCTGATGAGCTTGGCCTGGGAGAAAGGTTCCAACTGGTAATGAAGTCCCCTCACCACTCCATAGCCAGACTTGGATTCATTATCCTGAACAAATTTAAAATTAAGTCCTGCTTCCCTGAACTTATTTTCATTGTATGATTCAATAAAATACCCCCTTTCGTCCTCAAACACTTTTGGTTCAATGATCAACAGATCAGGTATTTCAGTAATAAGAATATTCATTAGTTTATAAAGCTTGTAAAGTTCATAAAGTTCGTAAAGTTTGTAAAGTTCATAAAGTTTGTAAAGTTCATAAAGTTCGTAAAGTTCGTAAAGTTCATAAAGTTTATAAAGTTTATAAAGTTCGTAAAGTTCATAAAAATAATCTCTGACTTATAACTTAATCTCTTATGACTATTGACTATTGACTTGTGACTATTGACTTGTGACTATTGACTTGTGACTATTGACTATTGACTTCTTAAATCTCCATTGTTTTCAAATTGTCGTTTGCCATGCTGATCAGGTACTCACCGTACTGGTTTTTATTCAGGGGTTCAGCCAGTTTTAAAAGTTGTTCTTTAGTGATATATCCGGACTTAAAAGCTATTTCTTCGAGGCAGGCAACCTTAAGGCCCTGCCTGGACTCAATGGTTTCGATAAATTTGGAAGCCTGCAGGAGGCTTTCATGAGTTCCGGTGTCAAGCCAGGCCATTCCCCGGCCCAGTAGTTTTACTTTTAACCGGCCTTCGGAAAGGTAGAGGTTATTCAGATCGGTAATCTCGAGTTCACCCCTTGCAGATGGTTTTAGTTTCAAAGCCTTTGAAACCACATCATTACTATAAAAATACAATCCGGTCACTGCATAATTGGATTTCGGATTTTTTGGTTTCTCTTCCAGGCTGAGAACCTTACCCTGTTCATCAAACTCAGCGACACCGTATCTTTCAGGATCTTTGACAAAATAACCGAAAACAACAGCGCCATCATCCATTGTAACCGCTTCGCGCAGCAGGCTGCCAAATCCATAACCATAGAAAATATTATCGCCAAGGATAAGACACACGCTTGAATCACCCACAAATTCAGCACCTATGATGAAAGCCTGGGCAAGCCCGTCGGGAGAAGGCTGGATGGCATACGAAAGACTGATACCCAACTGGGAGCCGTCACTCAGCAGGTCTTCATACAAATGAATGTCCTTTGGTGTCGATATGATCAGTATCTCCCTGATACCGGCAAGCATAAGCACTGATAAGGGATAATATATCATCGGTTTATCGTACACAGGAAGAATTTGTTTTGAAATGCTTTTTGTGATGGGATAAAGCCTGGTTCCTGATCCGCCGGCAAGAATAATTCCTTTCATTGTATTACAGGTTTAATAATCCTTTAAAATATTGAATAGTATGCGTAAGTCCTTCTTCCAGTTGTACTTTCGGTTCCCAGTTGTTTAATTCTTTTTTGGCCAGTGAGATGTCAGGCTGACGCTGAGTTGGGTCGTCCTGAGGCAATGGCTGGTAAATGATTCGGGATGTTGAACCTGTGAGCCTGATTACATATTCAGCAAGTTCGTTCATGGTAAACTCATTGGGATTCCCGATATTCACAGGCCCGATAAACTCCTGGCGGGTCTTCATCATACGCATCATGGCTTCCACCAGGTCGCTTACATACTGGAAACTGCGGGTCTGCATACCATCACCGTAGACAGTAATGTTTTCGCCACTAAGGGCCTGAACGATAAAATTAGAAACGACCCTGCCGTCGTTCGGATGCATGCGGGGGCCATAGGTGTTAAATATCCTGGCAATCTTGATCCTTACATTGTTTTGTTTGTGGTAATTGATAAAGAGGGATTCAGCGCACCTTTTACCCTCGTCATAGCACGACCTGATGCCAATAGGATTGACATGACCCCAATAATCTTCGGTCTGGGGATGAATGATGGGATCTCCGTATACTTCACTGGTGGATGCCTGTAAGATACAAGCATTGATACGCTTTGCCAGGCCCAGCATATTAATAGCGCCCATTACCGATGTTTTAATGGTCTTGATCGGATTATACTGGTAATGAACAGGAGAAGCCGGACAGGCCAGGTTATATATCTCGTCAGCCTCCACAAAATAAGGCATGGTGACATCATGCCTGACCAGTTCAAAATAAGGGTTGTCCAACAAATGAACCACATTACGTTTGGAACCGGTAAAAAAGTTATCAAGGCATATCACCTCGTTTCCTTCATTAAGTAACCGTTCGCACAGGTGTGAACCCAGAAAACCGGCTCCTCCGGTGATTAATATTTTCTTCATGTTTATCCTGTTAATTCACGTTTATGATATTGAGTATGAAGTATGGAGTATGAAGTATGGAATAAGGAGCAAGGAGCAAGGGGTCACGAGTCACTCATCTCTCACAACTTATTACTCTTCATTCATTATTCATATTTCATCACTTCATCACTCAAATTAACCTCATTACCTGACAGTTTCAAAAATATTTTTTTCAATCGCCGATATCAGGATATGAATCACCTTGATGTGAATTTCCTGCACTCTGTCTGAATAATCTGAATAAGGCGCCCTGATTTCAACATCAGACAAACCCGCAAGTACACCACCGTTTTTACCGGTAAGAGCAATAATTTTCATACCTTTTTCTCCTGCTGTCCGGGCAGCCCGGATGATATTTTCGGAATTACCACTGGTACTGACAGCGAGCAGGACATCTCCCTGTTTCCCCATTGCTTCGAGATAACGACTGAAGATATTATCAAAACCATAATCGTTCCCCGTACAGGTAATATGGGCAGGATCGCTGATAGCAACAGCGGCTAAAGCCGGTCTGTCATTACGGTACCTTCCGCTCAGTTCTTCGGCAAAATGCATGGCATCACACATGGATCCTCCGTTGCCACAGGAAATAATCTTATTACCTCTTTTCAATGCTTCAGACATAACTGATGCCGCAAGCTGAATATACCTGATATTCTCCGGATCTTCAATAAATTGCTTCAGTATAACGGAAGCTTCAAGCAATTCATTTCGTATTTGCTCTTCATTCATAGAAAAGGTTTAAGACTGCAAAAAAAAGCAAAAATTATGAGAAATGCGTTATGAGTCATGAGTGATGAGCATTAATACTATTACTGCTTATTGCCTACTACCTGACCTGACGAGCCAGAACCAAACAAGAAATCACAAATCTCAAAATACAAATCACAAATAAATATCAATCAATAAAATGACAAAATCAAAATAGATTTTTTCGTGTTTGAAATTTTAATATTTTTTATTATTTGTTTTTTGGAATTTGTATTTTGGTTTTTTTTTGCCAGAACACCTCAAAATTTCAGAATTAAGCGCTTAATGCCTATTGACTGTTGTTCAATTATTAAAGCGAATATGTATCTTCGTAGTCATAAAAAACTGGAAATATGGGTGGAAATAGTTTTGGACGGATTTTTTGCTTCACGTCCTTTGGTGAATCACATGGAAAAGCAGTTGGAGGAATCATCGATGGCTGCCCTGCAGGAATCAGGGTTGATTATGAAATGATTGACCGGGACCTGGCCAGGAGAAAGCCGGTAGAATCTGTTTTTAACAGCCTGAGGAAGGAGGATGAAAAGGTCGAATTCTATTCCGGAATATTCGAAGATGTGACATTAGGTACTCCCATTGCTTTTTCCATTGCGAACAAGGATCACCGTCCAGAAGATTATGATGAACTGAAGGATATTTACAGGCCATCCCATGCCGATTACACTTATATGATGAAATACGGCATTCGAGATCACCGGGGAGGTGGCAGGGCATCTGCCCGTGAAACGGCAGCAAGGGTGGTCGCCGGGGCTTTTGCAAAAATGATCCTGAGAAAAGCTAAAATCAGCATTTCAGCTTATGTCTCACAGATAGGCCCGATTTCGCTGGAAAAAACCTATTCAAAACTTGACCTTTCATTGATAGATTCAACCTCTGTCAGATGCCCGGATGCTCTGATTGCACAAAGAATGTTTGATTATTTGGAAGAAGTGCGGAAAGAGGACGATTCAACCGGGGGGATCGTAAGCTGTGTTGTGAAAAATGTACCACCCGGATTAGGTGAACCAGTCTTTGACAAACTTCATGCTGTGCTGGGCCATGCAATGCTTTCGATCAACGGCGCCAAAGGATTTGATATTGGTTCAGGATTTGAATGTGCCGGCATGAGAGGCAGCGAACATAATGACCTGTTTTATTCTGTTGACAGTATAGTTCACACCAGGACCAACCATTCCGGCGGCATACAGGGCGGAATATCCAACGGTGAGGACATTTATTTCAAAGTAGCATTTAAACCTGTCCCGACCATCATGAAGCCTCAGGAAACCCTCAATATGAACCTTGAAAAAGTCGTATTCGCCGGAAAAGGACGACACGACATCTGTATAGTTCCCAGAGCAGTGCCAATCGTCGAAGCCATGGCAGCCATGGTGATTGCTGATTTTCTACTTTCGGAAAAGACTTATAGTTAATTTTTAAAGGGGCAAACAAGGATTGGATTTGCCCCGAAATACCATTTTAATAACCTTTCAAGGAGAAAACCTATTATTAATGAGGATAAAAGAGAAACATGCAATTCAAATTTATTCAGGGCAAACATAAAGAGTAGCTTCTGCCATGAATAATCAAATAGATAAGACCCGTAAATAAAACAGGAAAGCAGCTTAAAAATCATCTTAACAGCAGACAGGATAAGAACGGCCATTCACCGGGAAAAGGAGACGGGATACAGATATTCATCCGAACTTGCAAGGCCGGCAGTAATAATTAGTGTTTGTCTTAAAAGTCGTTCTTTTTGATTTAAAAAGATTACTCACAAACATTTTTTATTTCTTAATGTGTTCGTGAAATCGCTTCGCTAAGTTAACGATTTATGAAGTGACTTTTCTGATCATCTGTTGTACAAATTCAGTTTCTTCACAACCTGCTTCCTGTTTACCAAAACTTTTACCAGGTAAATTCCGTCGGCAAACCTGCCGGAAGGCACTGACACATCTGATTTTCCGGGTTTATCAGAATAAAGCCTGTTTCCAAGACAATCAAAAATTTCGACCTGGTCAATGGGAAATGAAGATGAAGAAATTAGCAATGAATTATCAGAAAGTTTGATAATTACCTGGCTTTCGGTAACCGGAACAACGGAAGATTTCACTTCAACATAAATTCCAGCTGTGGTGAGACAGCCATTCACGTCGGTAACAGTAACTTTATACCAGCCCTGATTACTTACTAGCAAGGTCTGTAAACTGGAACCATCAGACCAATGATACTGGATGAAACCGGTACCTGCATCAAGCGTAGCAGATTCTCCCGCATTAATTGATAATGTATCTGGTCCTAAATTGACAACAGAAACGGGATATTGCCCGACATGAATATTATCAGAAAGAATTCCGCAGTTGTTGGTAACAGTTACGGAATAGCTTCCGGCCGTTTCAACCTGCAATACCTGAGAGGTTGCACCATCCGACCACAAATAGGTGGAACCGGCATTTCCGGCATTTAAAGTAATTTGTGTTCCATGACAAAGCATGGTATCGTTTCCAAGGTTTAAAACTGTATCGAAAACACTTACCTGAATGGAATCGATATATGTTCCGCACTGATTTGTGACATCCACGCTGTACTCACCCGGCAGATATACCAGGATGCTTTGCACATATTGCCCTGTTGACCAGTAATACAAAGCTCCCGGGTTGCCTGCATTCAGTGTAAGAATGGAACCATTGCAAATAGTAGTATCATTACCAAGATCAACAACAGTATTAATAATTCCAAGATTGACCGATCCATAATAGGTTCCGCATACATTGGTAATTTCAACAGAATAATTATTGGGGGTGAATACATGAATGGAATCTGTGGTAGCTCCCGTTGACCAGTAATAACTTCCCTGGTAAGAGCAAGCCAGTGCGTACCCGGGACAAACTGTGGTATCATTCCCAAGATTGACATTCAGGGGAGACTGAACCGTAACCACAGCTTCATCTGAAGAACTTCCGCACTGGTTTGTCACAGTAACGTCATAAATACCTCCTGTAACAACCGAGATAGCAGGATTATGGCTTCCGTTTGACCAGATAAAACTGTCGCCTGCACCTGCAGCGCTAAGAATAACAACCTGACCGGTACAGACAGTTGTATCAGGCCCGAGTGAAAATACAGGAATTGTTCCCAAACTCACGACAGAAGTGTCTTTGTATGAACCGCAGGCATTAGTAACGGTCACAATATATACTCCCGGATTCGTAACCACGAATGTCTGGGTATTTATACCGGTTGACCACAGATAGCTGCATCCGGGGAAACTTCCGGCATCAAGGATTGTCTGAGCTCCCTGGCATATCAGAACCTGGGGAGTAAGGTTCAGGCTCACCGGACTATCATACTGAACATGAACGGAGTCTTTTTCATTACATGAACCCCTTGAGACAGTAACGAAATAATAACCCGTGGATAATGCAGTAATTGTCGGAGTAAATGCACCGGTCGACCAGTGGTAGGCGACTGATGGATAGCCTCCCAGCGGAACAGTAGCATTTAATGTTACCGGATTTGTTATACAAACTGATGTGATATCTGTTCCCAGGTCAAGTCCCATATCGTTATACGTGACATGAATGGTATCCCATACTTCGCATCCAAATTGATTGGTAACGGTAACAGAATAAAATCCTGGTTTATCAGCCAGGTAGGTAGCATTTATTCCGGAATGATTATAGCTGTCGTGCCAATGATAGGTACATGAAGCACATTGCCCGTTATTTGATGCATCCATCAGAAGAACGGCATCAGAACATAAGACCGTATCATTTCCGAGGATGTTGGTACCTCCGGCATTTGTAATACTGACTGACAGTGTTCCGGCAGCGCTGACACATCCACTAACAGTGGCCGTAACCGAATAAATTCCGGTATTGGCAACAGATACTCCATCAATTTCAGGATTTTGTAATGAGGATGTAAATCCTCCCGGCCCCGTCCAGGCATAGGTAGCACCCGGGTTAGAAGTGGCAGTGAGATGCAATGTATCACCACAGGCCGGATTATTATGGGTAACGACCGGTGTGGCTGCCTGTACCACGGTAATTGTGACCGAATCAGTGGCGGTACAGAATGGAGTAAATGATATATCATCAAGTGCAAAATCATTTCCTCCGGCAGCAGTATTCTGATTGATAATTGCAATGGTAGCAGTGGTATTCGCTCCTGAATTCCAGGTAGCATAGAACTGAGTCCAGTCACAATCGGTTGCAAGAGTCGTAAACGGGCTTCCTAAAAGATTTCCGTTAATTGAAAACTGAAGTATAGCTAATGCAGACAAAACGTTAGAAACATTGCAAGCCCATGCGGAAAATGCATAGCTTGTATTTGCAGTTACTGAGATCACTTCACGCCAGACAACTGTATTCGGGGTTCCTGCCCCATTGACTATCATCATATTTCCCGTACCGGTTGTATGATCTCCGCATGGTGAAAAATTTGGATGATAGGTTTGTGGATTGCTGCCCACGTAATAAGTTCCTTCAGGAAAAAGATTGGTCTGATATATATAACCGCTGTAAAAACCTGTATTCCCTGCCGAAAAATCACCGTTTACAATAAGCTGGTTAGCAGTATCCAATACCATACCCGAAACATGATAGGTAATTGATGTGGTCGGGTGTGCTACAGGATTGGCAATAGTAGTGGAACTCAGGTACTGGCTTGGTGTCCATGTATAATTAAGGGTATTCCCGATTGCATTTAACTGAACGGGTGAACCCGGCTGACAGATAAGAGTATCGTTTCCGGCATTGATGGTGCAAAACGATTGCGCCTGAGAATTTTCCATCCACAGGCACAAAACGAATGAACATATAAATATATATTTGATTATCATAATTTTATACATTAATATTCTCATTTCTGATAACACCTAAATATACAATAATTTTTCGTTAAAATATTCATCATTTAAACAAACGTAAAAGTATTTTGATTAATTGGTGACAATCAATTTATCAAAATATTTTTAAAAAATATTTATTGCATTTAATCACCTTATCAAAAACATCATGAATATTTATGAAGAGATCAAAATTGATCATTTAGTTGCATAATACAAAGAAAAAAACAGGAATGTAATACCCCAACCCGGACGTGCCGGAACCAAACAAGAAATCACAAATCTCAAAATACAAATAACAAATAAAAATCAATCAACAAACTGAAAAATTCAAAATAGTTCATTTTGTATTTGAAATTTTGATATCGAATATTATTTGTTTTTTGTGATTTGTTTTTTGGCATTTTTTGCCAAAACGCGTCAAGATTTCAGTAATTAGAGACTAAAAGATAATCAGGCAAAAAAATCATATTTTTGCATTGTAAAAAATTAATAAGGTATGGAATTCACAGCAGGATCAAGAGTTGATCACCCGAAGTACGGGGAAGGCATCGTAAGTAAAGTAAATATCACCAGTTATGAGATATTCTTTGAACGCGCCGGTAAAATGGAAATATCAAAATCGTTCAGTGACATGAGCCTGCTGGAACAGGGACAGGAAACAGCAGAAGGAATATCTTCCGGGCTGAGCCTGTATGAAATCGAGAAAGTGCTTTCGTTTGTTCTCGACAAGTACGGGGCAATCCAGGAGAATACGCCGATTGCCGACAAGTGGAAGGGTGGTTCGATCATTCTACAGCCTGCAAAGCATGAACTTAAACCAAAAGAAATACCCATTGAAGTATTTTTCCATAAAATAGTCATGTTGCGGGACCGTCTGAGGGTGCTGGAACAAAATATTAACAGCCATCCGGTTTTATCCGAAGAAGATAAGATTAACCTGCAGGCATACATCACCCGCATTTATGGCAGTCTCACCACTTTCAATGTCCTGTTTAACGATAAAGACCATTATTTCAAAGGAACCAGCGGAAGCTGAGGTATCAGTTCGTAAAGTTCATAAATTTTGTAAAGTTATGCCTTTAACTTTTTAATCCTGTCACTTCGTCACTTCCTCACTTCGTTACTTCATCACTTCGTCACTTCGTCACTTCATCACTTCATCACTTCGTCACTTCATCACTTCGTCACTTCATCACTTCATCACTTCATCACTTCATCACTTCGTCACTTCATCACACGCCTTCCGACTATTACCTGAATGTTAAAATTTCAATATTCTGAACAAATTCTTATGTTTTAAAGTTATATTATAAAACATATATTGTTCATTGTAATATTTAATATTCTTTAATCCGGAATATATTATTTTTCAAAGTATTCGGTAAAATATTGTCATTTGTTTTCCGTGAAAACTGTCAAATTACTGTTGAAAATTAAAAAGAAATTAACAAATTATATTATCAATGTTTTCAGCTAATTACATTTTTTTATCGGTCGTTAAAATCATTTTGAAGTTAATTGTTTGAATAAATTATTTCTAAATATATCATCTTAATAATCAAAATTTAATTAAAAATAATTTAAATAAGTTTCAGATATGAGAACAATTTTATCTTTTTGTTTTACTGCAATGATTATTGTAGTTGTGAATACAGCTTCGTACTCACAATGGCAGCAGGTTCCGTCATCAATGGACAATCTGAGTGTCTGGGTTCTTACCAGCTATGGGACAGATATAATGGCTGCGACAAATAATGGCCTTTATACCTCATCAGACCAGGGCGCAAGCTGGAATTTATTTGGTCTTGCGGGTTATGAATTGTATGATGTTACGGTAAACGGAGCCGATGTCTTTGCCGCTTCCTGGGGGAATGGCTTGTTTAAGTCCTCGGATAACGGCGCAACCTGGGGAAACATCAACAACGGGATCAATGATAATTTCCTTTATAATGTATATGTCTTAGGCTCTGATATATATGTATGTGCCGGTTCAGGTTTGTACTTTTCGAATGATTACGGAGTCAGTTTCAGTCTTGTAAATATTGGGGTACCGACCGGGGTGACATCCCTGGCGTTCAATTATCCGGTTATTGCGGCTTCCACTGCTGCGGGAATTTATATTTCCCAGGATAATGGAAACAGCTGGTCGGCAAGCGGTTTTACCTCATTTGCATGGTTTGTCGGGTTTGATGGTTCCCAGATTTATGCGGCTGCCAATAATACTGGTTTATTTGTATCTTCTGACTATTTTACAACCTGGCAACAACTGAATTCAGGAGTGGTAACAAATTATAATTATCTTGCATTTCATGGTTCTGTAATATATGCTGGCACTAACAACGGAATTTATGTTTCATTTAATGGAATTGACTGGTTCAGCATCAACGATGGACTGGGAAATAATTTTTCTTCCTGGACATTTTATTTTACTGACAATAATGTTTTCACCGGAGGATTTTTAACCAGCCTTTGGGAAAGACCATTGACTGATTTCAATTATTCTGTCGAAACACTTCCATCTTCCTCTATTGGTTACAACCAGGCTAACCTTGATGGCAGGGTACATCCCGGCGGTTCAAATATTACTTGTGGATTTGTGTATGGCTTGACTACCAATTACGGTGATACCATCGTTCAGGGTAGTGCAAACGGTTACGATGCCGTTTGGTTTACCACCCATGTTACCGGACTTTTGGCTGATATGACCTATCATTACCGCTTCTTTGGCATCCAGGGAAATGATACTACATATGGGAATGATGAGACTATACTTATTCCTGCCAATATACCATCTCCCGTGCTGACCGTTGTCGGCGACGGATATGCATGCGAAGATGATTCTATCCTTCTGCAAGCAACAAACCTGCAGGGCTATCAACTGCAATGGAAATTCAATGATGTTCCGATTCCGGGCATTACCGACAGTTTTTATTATGCACACCTGGGAGGCAACTATTCGGTACAACTCCTGACCAATTTCGGACCTGTTTCTTCATCAACGGTAACCCTTAACATCATTGATCCGCTGAACGGGATGGGATTTGTAAACAATAACGGCCTGATTGCTTATTATCCCTTTAATGGTAATGCCAACGATGCTTCCGGCAACGGGTACAACGGGTATCTAAACGGTCCTGTACTTGCAAATGATAAGGATAATAACCCAAATCAGGCATATTCCTTCAACGGATACGGCGATTACATTAATTTCGGCACCCTGAACGGAAGCAGCTACAGCGGGGAACTAACGGTAAGCGTATGGGCCAATCCTATTAGTTACAACCAATATGGAGGTATAGTTACAAAAGGTAGTGGAAATTATGAAGACTTTTCCATTATTACTATGTCAGATCAGAAATTCCATTTCAGGGCAAACTGGCCGGATAACTGGTATGATCTTCCATCAGTCAGTTATGACACTGTAGATCATTGGTACCTGATCACCTGTACTTTTGATCATGGAAATGTATCAATGTATATTAACGGTGTACTCGAAAACACCGGTACATGGCCAACAAGCACACTTAATGATAATTCTGATTCGTGGCTTGCAGCCGGAGTGAACCAGCCCGGTAGTTGGGAGTACTTTTACGGTTCAATTGATGAAATAAGACTGTACAACCGGGTATTGAGTCCTGCTGAAATTAATAACCTGTATACCGGACAAATTGATATTATCAGTTCAAACAACCCTGTTTGCCTGGGAAGCAGCCTTCAACTGACTGCGCCTGCATTTTCAGGTGCAACTTACGCTTGGACAGGACCGGCAAATTTTTCATCCTCTGACCAGAACCCGGTGATTGTGAATGCCGACTATTCCAATGCCGGTACTTACAGCCTGATGATAAGCAACAACGGATGTTCCTCCGGGACAATGACTACAAATGTACAGATTGATGAACCACCCGTAATTGACCTTGGTCCTGACCAGACCATCTGCTTTAATTCAGGAACCGTTTTATCTGCGTATCCGCTGACAGATTCTTCAAAAACTTATCATTACCTGTGGAGTGATGGCTCCACCATGTATCATCTGACAGTATCATCAGCAGGTACTTATTCCGTCACCGTTACAGATTCATATGGTTGTTCTACAATTGGTGAAGTAGTGATCAGCACTCTGCCGGAGATTTCTATCCAGTTACCGGATACATTGATTGTACCATGCGGTCAGACCTCAGCCACTCTCGATGAAGAAAGTGGTTACGCTTACTATTACTGGAATACTGGTGAAACCACCAACATGATCAACGTTTATGGATCCGGATATTACACTGTTACTGTTACAAACCAGGATGGTTGCAGCCAGTCAAAATCGGTACTGGTCAGCCGGATTCCTGCCTCACCTTCTTCACCTCTGTATGCCTGTTATAATACACCATTTACTATAAATGTACCTGATACTACGATAGTTGTAGTTAGTGATGTTACCATTAAATCGAATATTCCATATAATTATACGGACAACTGGATGCAACCGGGTTATGATGATTCCTTCTGGAACAATGCCGTGATTTCAAACTGCGGCGGAGAAGGCAGTTCAACAATTACCGGTGCAACCGGAATCTGGGATCCCTCATTTAATACTGATACCTATTACCGGAAGACTTTTAATCTCCAGTCAATGCCCTCCAGTGCCAATATTACCATCAATGCATATAATTTCTTTCTGCTTTATATTAATGGTAACTATGTTACTCAAATTTATTCATGGGGTGGAAATTCTTCCTTTGATATTCTTCCTTACATTCAAACCGGTAATAACTTA
>JAPLDU010000160.1:0-343 GCA_026391255.1 Bacteroidia bacterium
GGAGTTCAATGCAAAAATCAACCTGGCTCAATGTTATGACACAAAGAGCGGAAACCGGGAATTCATCGTCAAGAAGCTGACAAAAATGCTGAAAGATGATAAAAACAAAGACTTTCTGGATCAGATTTATTATGCGCTTGCACACATTGCTATGAAAGATTCTGATACCACCACCGCAATTGAATATTATAAACAATCTGTCAGTACCAGCCGAACAAACAACTACCAGAAAGCTATCTCTTCACTTGAATTGGCTGATATTTTCTTCGAAACCCAGGATTATCAAATTTCCCAGGCTTATTACGACAGCACTTATATAAAATGGCGGTTTGGTTTAGATCTC
>JAPLDU010000160.1:397-1560 GCA_026391255.1 Bacteroidia bacterium
CTATTACGACAGTACCATGCAATTCCTGCCGAAAGAATATCCCAATTATAAGGAGCTTTTCAAACGGACCCTGACCCTCACCGACCTGGTTAAAAATCTCCAGATCATTCAAAGGCAGGACAGCTTGCAGAAATTGGCTACTATGTCCGATGACCAGAGAAATAAAATCATCGATCAGATCATTGCCAGACTGGTAGCCAATGAAATGAAAAAACAGATGGAAGAACAACAGCGGGTTGAATCTCAAAATATACTGGGACAGGGTACAGGACAGGATCAGCAGGTGGTTGGGTCGAAAGAAGGACATTGGTATTTTTACAATCCAACTACCATGTCAAACGGGTTTTCCACTTTTATGCGAAAATGGGGTCGGCGGAAATTTGAAGACAACTGGTTTCTCACGGATAAAACTGTTGTTAACTTTGCCAATGAGGCTCAAAAAACAGACTCTTTGCCAGGGGCAGCAGGCGACACCACCAAAGACGGGAAGAAACTGCAGGCTATATCAAAAAATCCCAAAGAGAGAGCCTTTTACCTCCCGGATATCCCTGTTACCAAAGAAAAAGTACAGGCGTCAAACGATATGATTATTGAGGCTTACTATCAGGCCGGGTTCATCTATGTGGAAGGACTTGGTGATTATGGTAATGCAACTGAAACTTTTGCAGCTTTGATGAACCGGTTTCCCGACAACAAATACAAGATACAAACTGCCTATGAATTGTGTCAGCTCTATTTACACCTTCAAAATCAACCTAAAAGCGATCAGTACAAAAATCAGATTCTTACTTTATATCCTGAAAGTGATTATGCCAAACTACTCGTGAATCCGAATTACTACAAAGAGATAAATGCAAGGCAATCAGAGGCATCAAAGCTTTATAATGACACTTACAAGGCATTCACAAATCAGCAGTACTACATGGTCATAAATAACGCGGACATTGCCCGGTCCAAGTACAAATCTGATTCTTTACTCATGCCAAAATTCGATTATATGCGTGCCCTGGCGTTGGGAAAGATTGAAGTTGTTGATTCTCTGGTTACAGCAATGAATAAGGTAATCAGAGATTATCCAAACAGCAAGGTAAAACCAATGGCCGAAAATGTCCTCGCCTTTCTTGGAACCCAGAAGGATTCAAAGGGAGAGCCAATTGCGACAG
>JAPLDU010000160.1:1648-2007 GCA_026391255.1 Bacteroidia bacterium
TCGACCCCAATGCAGTTCATTTTTACGTGCTGGTTGTCAAGGATGAACTTGTCGATGTTGACGCATTAAAAGTGAAGATTTCTGATTATAATTCAAAATTTCACGATCTTGAAAACCTGATGGTCAATAGTTTGTTGTTGGACAATGGCCGTCAGATGATAACCGTAAACAATTTCGACAACAGTGAAACCGCAATGAATTATTTTCTTGCTATCCTCAATAGCAAATACATATTTACCAAACTTGAAAACGCAGGAGAATATTTCAACTTTGTAATCTCCGTCGAAAATTATCCTGTTCTCTATAGGAATAAAGATATTCTGCAGTATCTTCGTTTCTTTGAAAAGAATTACCCGGTC
>JAPLDU010000017.1 GCA_026391255.1 Bacteroidia bacterium
AGTCGTAAGTCATAAGTCGTAAGTCATAAGTCGTAAGTCGTAAGTCGTAAGTCGTAAGTCGTAAGTCGTAAGTCGTAAGTCGTAAGTCGTAAGTCGTAAGTCGTAAGTCATAAGTCATAAGTCGTAAGTCGTAAGTCATAAGTCGTAAGTCATAAGTCGTAAGTCGTAAGTCATAAGTCGTAAGTCGTAACTCATAATTCATAATTCATAACTCATATTTTCAACTATATTGCCCAGGCAGGAATTAAGCTTGGCTATCGCTAAAGGTATATTCCAGTTTTTCTCATTACGGGGCTCAATATAATTGGATACTGCCCGGATTTCCATAAATGGTAAGCCTTCAGGAATACAAACCAGGAAAAATGCAGCTCCTTCCATACTTTCAACATCTGCATTGAATTTTTCCCTCATGAGGGCAATTGATATTTCATTGCCATGTGCCATAGCCGAGGTGATTCCTGATACCTTTTTTAATAAATGAAATGAAGGCATTCCGGCATTTGACTCATTCATAAGTCGTCCGTTCCTGAATGGAAATGTATCACTGTCGGCCAGTTTTTTTTCAAAAACAGTGAAGAATCCTTGAGTATCTTCAATACCATGATCAGAGAATTCTTCACATGTAACCTCAACTACATCCCCTATTTGCAATTCAGTGGAAAAAGAGCCACAGATTCCCGCGTTAATAATAAAATCATAACTGTGATCAAGCAATGTTTTAGTGAGATGATAAGTGGTGAATACCGGCCCGATGCCGGTAATGAGAATATCAATGCTGTGTTTTCCTTTAGAGTAGGAACACAGATGAGAGTGTTTGCAGGATCCCGGCTCAAGCGTCTGTGCAAATGGCTGAATCTCATTAACTGTTGCTGATACTATTAACAACTTCATGATAGTTTTCCTATTTTTGAAGCCTCAATTTTAATTGAAATTTCTGAATCAGGCAACAGGCGACTGAGCGACAAGGCGAACTGAGCGAAAGGGCGACTGAGTGACGAAGAGACTGAGTGACTGAGAGACGGGGTGACACGGCGAACTAAGCGATGGGGCGACTGAGCGACAAGGCGAACTAAGCGAAAGGGCGATTGAGAGACTATGAGCCAATTTGAAAATTTGAAAATTTGCTAATTTGAAAATGAAAAACGATTTGCCCTGAAAGGGCGTGATCAGCAGTTCAGGGCAGCGCCCTGTGTACATAGGTGAATACTAGGATATTTAAGCCCTGAAAGGGCGTCAGCGTGATCCCTGAAGGACGGAGCGAAGAAGTGAATTGTGGGTGGTGAGACGAAGTGACAAGGCGAACTGTTTGATTGGGTCGATTGGTTTAACTTTAAAAACTTTACGAACTAATATGATTTACCTGACAAGAAGAGAAAGGTTCAATGCCGCTCATCGCCTATACCGTAAGGAATGGAGTGATGACAAGAATTCCGAGGTATTCGGAAAATGTTCAAATCCGAACTGGCATGGGCATAATTATGTTTTATTGGTTACAGTTAAAGGTGAACCTGATCCGGAAACAGGCTTCCTGGTGAATATTAAAATATTGAGTTCATTGGTGAACCGTTGTGTGATTGATAAACTTGATCATAAAAATATCAATATTGAGGTTGATTTTATGAAGGACAAAATAGCCACCACTGAAAACCTTACCATTTCAATATGGGAAATACTTGAACCGGAGGTTTTAAAGTTGGGATGTCAATTACACTCTATCAGAATTGAAGAAACGGAAAATAATTTTGCAGAATATTTCGGGAACAGGCACTAGGCACTAGGCACTAGGCACTAGGCACTAGGCTTTTAGAATTATGAATTATGAGTTTTAACTTATGACTTACGACTAACGACTATTGACTTCAGTTTGAATAACCTTTATAGTAACAAATTGTAATATGGAAGTAATTAACAGTGGAATTGAGACTTATGCGGACAGTGGCTATCTGAAGATTGAAAGATATGATCCTGTGTCAACAGAAAAGATGGCTGAATCCTACAGGGAAATTCTGCTTCAGCTGGGTGAGGATCCCGAAAGGGAAGGTTTGTTAAAAACACCCCTGCGGGTTGCCAAAGCTATTCAGTACCTGACCCACGGCTATGATCTTAACCCGATGGATATCCTTTTAAATGCCAAGTTCAAAGAAGAGTACCGCCAGATGGTCATTGTAAAGGATATCGAATTGTACTCGCTCTGCGAGCATCATATATTGCCTTTCTTTGGGAAAGCCCATGTAGCTTATATTCCGAATGGCTATATCACAGGCCTGAGTAAGGTGGCCAGGGTAGTGGACGCCTTTGCCCGCCGGCTGCAGGTACAGGAAAGATTGACCACGCAGATCAGGAACTGTATTCACGATGCACTGAAACCACTGGGAGTGGCCGTAGTTATTGAAGCCCAGCATATGTGCATGCAGATGAGGGGAATACAAAAGCAAAATTCCGTTACAACTACCTCAGCTTTTACCGGCGCTTTTGAACGAAAAGAAACCAGGGAAGAGTTCATCCACCTGATCAGTTCAAAGTTGCACTAGTTCAGAGTCTTCAATCACTATCGACTAACGACTCTGGACTATTGACTTATATTTTATAAACATATCGGTAAAAAATTGAATAATGAAAGCTTATTTATTTCCGGGACAGGGCGCCCAGTTTGTTGGGATGGGGAAAGATCTTTATGACAACCATTCACTCGCAAAAGAATTATTTGAAGAAGCAAATGCTATTCTTGGTTTCAGGATCACTGACCAGATGTTTGCCGGCGAAGAAGCTGATCTGAAGCAGACAAGGGTTACACAGCCTGCTATCTTTCTGCATTCGGTGATACTTGCCAAAGTCATGGGCAATAATTTTCAGCCAGATATGGTAGCCGGTCATTCATTGGGTGAATTTTCAGCATTGGTGGCCAATGGTGCATTATCTTTTGCAGAAGGACTTACCCTTGTTTCGAAGCGTGCAATGGCCATGCAGAAAGCCTGCGAAGCTCAGCCTTCTACCATGGCCGCCATCCTCATGGCCGATGATGAAATGGTTGAAAAAGTATGCAGTGAGATTGATGATATCGTAGTGCCGGCAAATTATAACTGCCCGGGTCAACTTGTCATATCAGGAACATTTACCGGAATTGATAAGGCCATTGCCAGGTTTGCCGAACTGGGAATCAGGCGTGCAATGAAGCTTAATGTCGGTGGCGCATTTCATTCACCCCTGATGGAACCAGCCAAACTGGAACTTTCGGAAGCAATAAATAATGCACGGTTTTCAAAACCGGTGTGTCCGGTTTATCAGAATGTGACAGGCCTGCCTGAAACCGACCCGGCCAGAATCCGTGAAAATCTTGTGGCACAGCTCACTTCCCCTGTCAGATGGACCCAGACCATCAGTAATATGATCAACGATGGTGCAACTATATTTATAGAACTTGGCCCCGGTAAGGTTTTGCAGGGCTTAGTGAAAAAACTGAACAAGGATATTCCGGCAGAAAGCGGCACTTTGAGCGACTGAGAGACTAGGCGAACTAAGCGAACTAAGCGAAGGGGCGACTGTGTGATGAAGAGACTGAGTGACTAAGAGACAAGGCGAACTAAGCGGTTTGACAACTGGTATAACTTTATAAACTTTACGAACTTTATAAACTTTACAAACTTTATAAACTTTATGAACTTTACGAACTTTATAAACTTTATAAACTTTACGAACTGAATGCTTATAAATGAATTTTTCTTGAAATTTTATACACCGAATAGGCCGAGAAATAACCGATTGCGTCGTTATTCATATTAGTGGGCACATTGGCCGGTGGACCGCTGAAAAAAGGAATGGAGGGACCTGCTGATGTCAGAAAATCATTGATAAAATATAAATAACCCTTTGAAACAGAATTTAGTTCAAAAGTTATTTTATCTCCATTTCTGACCACTTCATCAGGATTTGATTGATTCAGAAACTGACTGGATATTCCATTGGTGTAGTGTCCATTGAATAATTGATCATCTGTAATGAAAAGATTATCCAGTGAATCACTCAGCAAAGTGTCGTTTTTCCAGACTTTAAACACATAGTAATCAGTGGTTGGCGGATCCTGAGCGTAAACATTTATCTCCCATACTCCCTTTGTTCCCCAGTCAGGCTGTAATTTGAACGCAATGGAATCTACCTTTTTCACGGTTGGCATGCTGTCCGGTTGCGAATCCCATGAATTTTGCCCCCCTACACTTTTCTTCCTGCAATACCATAGACGTTCGGGTCAGTAAGGTAATAACCTGCTTTCTGAGATTCATGCATTTGAAAAGTATCTCCTTTGTTGTCAGAAATATAAACCTTTGCACCGCTGACTGCGAATGGAGCTTCATCAGAATAATAACTGCTGGTGGTGGTCAGTCTTACCTGTTGAGCTGTTGTATCAGAGGTAATGCTGCCATATACAACCAGGCGTGTGAAAGAGGTTGGCAAGTCAATATTAATTTTTTCCGTACAGGAAGCAGTAATGATTATCAGCGCTGATAATATTATGATTTGCAAACTCAAATATGAATTCATTGTTTTCATCTCTGCTATGTTCAATAATGAATCTTAAAATTTAAAATTATAGGTAATAGCCGGTATTAAAGAGAAAAGATAAATTTTCTCAGCATAAGTTTTACTTGGTTGCTTTTCATCCTGGACAAAATAGATTGCCCAGGGATTATGTCGTGCATAAGCATTGTAAACAGAAAAATTCCATTCACCGCTCCATTTTCTGCCGGGCACATCTTTGCCTTTCAGGGTAAGTGAAAGATCAAGCCTGTGATAATCAGGCATACGGTAGGTATTGCGGTCAGAATAGACTGAAGAAATAACACCTTCAACCTCAACTCTTCCCGTTGGTATAGTGAGTGGAGCGCCGGTAGCATAAATCCAATTGGCAGCGAAGACGACTCTTTTGCTATATTCGTAATTCAAGACTAAATTGACGGAATTGGGCTTGTCATAAGGCGGAAGGTAAGGTTTTCCGTTATTAATTGCATTAATGGTTCTTTCGGTATGGGACAGGGTATAACTGATCCATCCGTTCAGCTTGCCGGTATTGAGTTGCACCATGAATTCGGCTCCGTAAGCCCGTGCCGTCCCTGACCTGATCTCTCCCTCAAGTTTCCGGTTCAGGAGTAATTGTGCGAAGTCTTTGAAATCAATCACATGATCCATCATTTTATAATACACTTCAACGGATGTTTCTACCTGGTCATTGAAAAAATTTCTGAAATAACCGGTAGCTACCTGGTTTGAGACTTGTGGTCTGACATTTGGACTGGCAGGAAACCAGATATCCAGCGGAGTTCCTGCAGTCGAGTTTGATGCCAGTTGAATGTACTGCAATGTCCGTGAATAACTGGCCTTTATGCTCGATTCTTCAGTAAGCGTGTAGGTGAGGCCTAACCTGGGTTCAAGGCCTGCATAGGTTTTAAAAAAATCACCTTTTTTATATACCGTTGAATCAGTTGAATTATAGCTACTATCGAAATGATAAATTGTTCCCGGCCCGACATTCTGAAATACCGACAGGCGTATGCCGTATTTCAAAGTCAGCAGGGAACCGATCTTCTGTTCGTTTGAAATATATAAACCATGTTCGAGATCATAACTCAACGGCAGAGAATATTTCGCAAATATCGTCGAATCACCCAGTCCTTGTGCTGTTCCGGGGTCAAAGCGGTGAAATGTTAACTGGTAGCCAAACCGTACTGTATTTTCAGTGTTAGGATAATAATTAAAATCAAGCTTTCCGCCAACATCGGTAAGATTTGATGTCCACAAAAACGAATTGGGGTTTCCGGCAGGAGTTCCGATGTTATAATTATAGTTACTGTAAATAAGAGATGTATTGGCAAACAAATTCTTAGAGAACAGGTGGTTCCAGCGAAGGGTCAGGGTTTGATTCCCAAAATCCATGTAGGCAAAAGGGTTTTTGAAAACATCTCTTCCGAAATAACCTGACAGAAATAAACGGTTGTTTTCATCAATGGTACTGTTTACTTTCAGATTGAGATCATAAAAGTAGAGTTTGTCGCTACGTAAATCTTTATTGGAGGATAATGGAAGGAAAATATCCATATATGTGCGCCGTCCGGACACGATAAAAGAAGTGTTGTCTTTAACGATCGGCCCTTCAAATGTCAGGCGGCTTGAGATAGTCCCGATGCCACCCGTGCCTGAAAACACTTTCGAGTTCCCGTCTTTCATTCTCACATCCAGTAAAGATGAGAGCCTGCCTCCATAGCTGGCTGGTATGTCGCCTTTGTAAAGCTTCACATCCTTTATGGCATCGTTGTTAAAAATCGAAAAGAAACCCATCAGGTGAGAAGCATTATAAACAGTAGCTTCATCAAGTAAAATAAGGTTCTGGTCGGCGCTGCCGCCCCTCACGCTAAAGCTGGAAGTTCCTTCACTGGTGGACTGAACGCCCGGCAGCATCTGGATCGCTTTTATCACATCTACTTCTCCCATCAGGGCAGGTATGCGCTTGATGGATTGCATCTGAATCTTGACAACACTCATTTCCGGCCGCTTGATATTCACATTGGATTTTTCGCCGGTCACTTCCACTTCGCCTAATTGATGGTTAACCGGTTCCAATTCAACATTTAATGTAATGTTTTCCTTTATGCTTATTTTCTTTTCTTCTGTCTTGTAACCAATGTATGAAAATGTCAGTTGGTAATCCCCCGGGCTCAGACTGATTGAATAAAATCCATAAAGATTGGTTACCGTACCTGTCCTGAGTTCTTTGACATAAACCGTGGCATTGATCAATTCCTCTCCATTCGTCTTATCTTTGATATAACCGCTGAGTATGGGTTTTCCTGCTGACTTATCAGGATTAACAGTTTGTGATATTATGACAGAAAGTAATAGCAGGCAGGTCAGAAAAATTCTCATAAATCCAAAAGTTTAAACAAAATAATTTGACAGTGAACTGAATTCCCCAAAGAGAAAGGAAATGGAAGCTCCGGGGTAGTTCTTTCATTTCTTTTTAAATATATTAATTTTTTATCTGTTTTAAACGTTGTTTTCATAGATAAGAATGCATGATTGGCAAAATTTTTATATATGGGTCAGACGGTTTATCCCTGTAATGGTCTCATTCCATTGATTTACCGGCAAATCTCGGCAATTGATAATAAGGTTACATCATAAAAAATTATAAATGGGGAACAATACCGGTTGATTGCCGGAAATTACCAGTTAAACAATTAATGTCCGGAAAAGAATTCAGGCTCTTGTTTATCTTTACAACAAAAAAATATGAAAAATAAAGGTATTAAAGGCTCAGTAAGCAGAAGAGATTTTTTTCGTCTGGTAACCCTTGGAGGCGTTGGGACTGTTGTACTGCCCGGGTTGGTTAATAATAATCTTACAGCCTCTCAGAATTTTGAAAGGTTCCAGAAGCCAGATACCAATATTTCCGATGCCCTGAAATATCCGCGCAATGATAACTCCATGCCTGGTAAATACCCGGGAAAAGTAATACGGGTGGAGCATAGCAAATGTATTACTGATAATAAGATTGATTATGAAATTGTAAACCAGATGATTGAAAAATCAATCAGTGCTCTAACCGGAGAAAGTAATACTGACAAAGCCTGGTTGAAGTTTGTATCGCCAAAGGACAGGATTGGTCTGAAAGTCAACCCCGTGGCTGGAAAACAATTATCCACCAGCCTTGAGATTACCAGGGCAGTGATGGCTCAACTGATGAAGGCCGGCATCCCGAAGGAAAATATTATCATCTGGGACAGGAGGGCGATGGACCTCGCGGATACAGGCTTTAACGATGAAAATTTTCCGGGGTTCAGGATTCTTGGCACCGAACACAAAGGAGAGGATGGTTCTTTTTACAACAGTGAAGGCAAATTACTGAGCGAAGGGATGATTGATAAAGACTGGTTTTACTATGCTGATTGCGAGGAAAAATATGATGCCGAAACATTGCCGTATATGGTGAACGAAGGGAAATACTCTTATTTTACAAACATTTGCACTCAACAGGTGGATAAGATCATCAATTTACCTATTCTTAAAAACGCCGGTTCGTCCGTGACTCTTTGCCTGAAGAATCTTGCATACGGAAGCATTACCAATACCGGGAGATTACATAAAGACCTGTGGTCGGAAACCTGCGCTGAAGTCTGTGCTTTTCCACCTTTACGCGATAAGGTGGTGCTGAATATTGTCGATGGAATAAAGGGTTGCTACCAGGGCGGACCGGGTGCCAGCCCTGAATATATTACCAGTTTCAACTGCCTGCTTATGGGAACCGATCCTGTGGCTGTTGACAGGGTAGGCTATGAAATCATTCTGAAGAAAAGAATTGATGAAGGAATTCAGAAACAGGAAACCGCCAAAGGGCGCGAGTTCCTGAACCTGGCTCAGAAATACGGGCTTGGAATTGCAGATTTGGAAAAGATATCATTGGAAAAAATCACCCTCGCATGATCAGAGATGATGTATAGAACGCTGATGACGCAGATAAATATGATTTACACTGATATATAAATCAGCGACAATCATAACGATCAGCGTAATCTGCGTTCCAATTCGTTGAAAATGAGAGATAATATAATAATGAAGACATTTTTTGTTTTGTTTTATTTAATATTTATATGCTGTCTGGTTTCCGGCCAGACTGGTATGCCTGAACTGAACACCGATGATTATCCCGGTTTGCACATAAAGAATACCCGCAATTTTAGTGATAGCTCATTATGGGGTTGGATGGATGGAGGGGCTGATCTATATTATGAATATGGCTTTACAGCTTTGCAGGTCACCAAATTTGAAGTTGGTGAAGAGAATTTTATACTCGAGTGCTTTAAAATGAAAGATGCAGAAGCTGCATTTGGTATTTATTCAGTCAACCATAATGTATGCCTTATGTCAGGCAGTGGATTGAAATTCAACTGCCAGAACCGGTACCAGTTACAATTTGCCAAGGCTGAATATTATGTTTCACTGATCAATGAAAGAAATACTACTAAGGCTAAGGTCGAAGCTGCATTGATATCCAGGATAATAGCTAATAAGATTGCCGGTAAAGAATATTCACTGCCTTCATACTTTGATGAACCGGCATCTTTGCGTTACCATAACAGGATAAAAATGATAATTGGCAGTCTGGGTTTAAAGAATGGTTACCCTGATTGGGAGGAACTTTTTGATTATAAAGGGAAGTACACCGCATATATTATGAATAAGCCTTTAACCTGTGATACACTGATAAATGTATTTATTAAAATTGATAAACCGGCAGAATTATCAGAATTCTACAAAAAACTGGGATTTGATTTCAGGAAGGGACAGGATAATTACCTGTTTGCAAAAGAAAACAAAAACTATTACTTATCAGTATGTTCCTGTGGTGAAGTCAAAATTATAATAACAAGAAGCACCAGCCAGTAAGAAGTAAGGAGTAGTCAATAAACAATCATAAATCAAAAATTGTATTTGACTTATGACTTACAACTTACAACTTATGACTAACGACTACTTTAAATATTCTTCAGTCCTTTAAATAAGAGTTCCGCAGTGGCTGGATTAGTGGCAAGAGGAATATTATGAACATCGCAGACTCGCATCAGCATCATGATATCGGGTTCGTGAGGATGCTTGTCCATGGGATCCCTGAAAAAGATAACCATATTTATTTCCTTACCGGCTACCTTTGCGGCAATCTGGGCATCACCGCCATGAGGGCCGGAAAGCACTTTTTCCACTTTCAGACCGGCATCTTCCACATGTTTACCTGTTGTTCCCGTTGCTATCAGGGATATTTTTTCCGATTGAAGCAGTACAAGGTTTTTCATCAGAAATGAAACCATCTCCGCTTTTTTGCCATCATGGGCAATGATTGCAATTTTCATACAATTAGTTCATAAAGTTCATAAAGTTTGTAAAGTTCATAAAGTTCGTAAAGTCATGTATTATTATGCTTGTCGCTCAGTCGCTTAGTTCGCCTTGTCTCTCAGTCACTTCGTCACTTCGTCACTTTGTCACTTCGTCCCTTAGTCGCTCAGTCGCTTAGTTCGCCTTGTCTCTCAGTCACTTTGTCACTTCTTCCTTAGTCGCTTAGTTCGCTTAGTTCGCCTTGTCTCTTAGTCTCTCAGTCTCTTAGTCTCTTAGTCTCTCAGTCGTCCTCTTGCCTTATAAAATGACAATCTTACCGCATGCGATAAGCTTTCCCTCCAGGCTGACACGGGCAAAATATATCCCCGGTGGTACCAGGGCTCCGGTATCATCCCGGTGGTTCCAGGATTGCTCATGATCACCGGCATTTTGATTTCCTTCATCAAATACTCTGATAACTCGGCCGTAAATATCAAGGATATCCAACCTGGTACTGCCGTTTTCAGGCAGGACATAATCAACAGTTACCCGTTCTTTTGAAGGATTGGGCATTACGTTCATCCTTGCATGGTTTGTTGTATTTTCAGTAATACCGGCAGGCCAGATATAAAAATATTCGAGTATTCTTTTTACCAGTTCTTTCTGAGTACTTGGGAACGCAGCATCTACGAGGCCTTTGATCTCAAAACAAAGTCCCACCGTTTTATGAAAATAGGCAACTCCTCGTCCCACGGTGGTTGCTGTGGTGAATATCATATCAGCATCGCCCTGGTTTGCTATGACGTCCATATAATTATTATCCCCTGTATAATCATAGATCATGTCTTCGGTAAATGTTCCGCCTGCACCGTTAATAGAGGTTGTTATGTCATTATTGTCAGCTACAGGATCAATATGAAATAATGGATCAAGTGTTAGGTGAGAATTATCAAAGTACCAGCAATCACCACCTTCAGTATATATTTTGCCTCCGGAATTTATATAATCTGCTAACATCGTAGTTTCAGAAGTATTAAGCACATGGTTGTTTGAATAAACACCCAGGCACAGGAATACAGATGAATAATTATAAATATTAAAACCACTCAGGCTGGTCGAAAAATCATTATTGATCCCGAGTTCCGTGATATAATTGGAAATCACCTGTCCTGAAGTATTGACAGGATCGACAACAAGCACCGGAACTGTTGGCACAATAGCTATCTTTATGAAATCTGATGCCGGGAAATAACCGGTATTATGCTGGTTTGAATTATCGGTCGCGCGTATCCGGTAACGAATGGTATCCCCGGTAATTACTGATGGAGTTAATGTCAGTTGGTATGTGTCGTCAGAACCCAGGGTCATTTCAATGGGATCGGACATAATATCGCCAATGATATACTCAAGGTAAACTGATTGAACTCCGTTCAGATCCCATGTCCAGGCTGAAAAATTATATGTTATCCCGGCAGGTGACTGCGATGGGAGAGGAGTATGAACGATCTCAGGAGGCAGGTTATCAATTCCGACCTTGAATTTGTGCGGGTTTGCCTTCCCGATGTAAGGATGATTCTCACTTTTGCCGGCGCTGTCGGCAGCATGTATATAATACTCAACTATAGTGCCGTCAGTCATTCCGGGAATCACAGTATAAAAACTATCGGTTGCGGCCTGCTGCAGATGAAGGATATTCCAGTTGCCGCCATTGGTACGGTAGTAAACCAATAATGAATCTGCAATAAGCCCGTGACCACTGTATGGATGTATCCTGCAACCAAGCGGAATAAGGGTACCGGAGGCTTCAGTATCATGCAAGGGAATGTGCCTAATGTACAACATGTTTCGGTCTGTAATGCCCATGGTACGGCAATGCAGGGCATCGTCCGAATACCATGAGCCTGTATAACCTGTCACCGTATAGCCAGGCATGGCATCCTGCCAGGAAACAAGTGCACTATCATCCCATGCGGTACTGAATAATGGAACCAGCACTTTGTTATTTAAAATCAGAACATTGGAATAAGCTTCATCATCAGGAGTATAAACTCTGAAAATTTTATAGGGGGTGCCATAAGAACTGATCTTTGACGAAAAATAAGCTACCCTTGCTTCAATCTCAGAATATTGTGGATGCGTTTCAGGTACCTGACGGATCATGATTTTATCCGGGGACAGGAACTTTGCCCAGCAATCAATGTGCATAATGCCCGTGGAATAAATATCAGGAGGCAGGTAATAGGTGTTAATTCCAAGGTAATCATGAACTTTTTGTTTTACCTCCTGTTCAGAAAGGCCTGGATTTTCGGTCAGAACAAGATCAGTAGAAACTGCAACTCCCATACCGTCTGTCATATAATTTCCACCGGTATGGGTAAGGTTCATACCATACACAGGTACGGAATCGCTGGCGCCCAGTTCAATCGGAACTCCGTCGCTGATTGGCCTGGCTGGCCTGTTATATTTGAAATCGGTGATTCCCTCGATATTTTCACCGGTAAATATGTACCAGGGACCAAAATCGCGGGTATAGAAACATTCGGTATTGGCAACTATCAGAAAGCTGCAATGACTGGTATCGACTCCGTTGGTTGTATATAAATCAGTAACGGTTGCAAGTTCTGTGGAATCGCCCACAATGGTTACCACCTCAGCGCCTGAAGCCATTTCTGCGATCAGGCCGAGGGATATGCCAAAGGGGTAGCGGATGAGAACACCCTGCATAGGCTCGAATTCAGCAGGCTGTCTCACCGGCTGTGGCGGGGGAGAAGTTTCTGTGAAGTTCTTAAGATAATGATTGTAATTATTTGCACCGCCGGAATGAGTCAAATTTATTGTATCAGGAATGTCTGATAAATGATAAATTGCTATGGCAGTCGGGCTCTCGAAATAAGCCTTACAGGAGTTAATATATGAGAAACTGACTACTGCCAGGCATATTAAAATACAAAGTTTGTGAGATTTCATTTTCTGTTTTTTTTCATTATTGTCCGATTAAATTTTTATGTCGTCACTACCTGACTTAAATGCCTCAATTTATTTTTTACTACAAAGATTCCATCCCAACGGGATTAAAGTTTTGATGAGTCAGATAAACCCCGTCAGGGGTGAAATCTTTGTAAAAAAATATTCCTGACAACAATAAGCCCTGTAGGGGCGAAATCTTTTGGAAACTCGTACAATCGAGGGATTTAAGATACTTATAAATGCTTTCTCCGGACATCAGTGGTTTATTTAGAAAAATTAATAAAATTTATGATCAGAATTTAAGCTGTAAATATAATACTGAAAGTATCAGAGTTTATGTAAAATTTTCAATTTTGCTACATACTCCTTCAGGTCAGGCTCAGGAAATGGTGAAACACCCGCAGGATCAATGATATCATTTCTTCCGCAGAGTATTTTGAAAGTATTGCTGACTCCATGTTCCAGAACATTCAGGTTATAACCGCCTTCCAGGAAAAAGGCGATTTTTCCCCGGCAGCAATGACCGGCAAGATCTGCCAGTTGCCTGGTGATATTTGCATACCCTGAAAGTGAAAGTCCCAGTTGTGCGATCGGGTCCTGCCAGTGTGCATCAAATCCGGCCGAAACAAGTATAATCTCCGGGTTGAACCTTATTACCGCAGGGTAGATGATTTCCCTGTAAAGAAGATCAAAGGAATGATCTCCCGCACGGTCTGTCAGGGGAAGGTTTATCTTTGTCCCTTCGGCATTTCCTTTTCCTGTTTGACCTATACTTCCGGTACCGGGATAAAAGGGATACTGGTGCGTGGAAATGAATAATAAACCAGGATCTGCATCAAAAACAGCCTGGGTACCGTTGCCGTGATGAACATCAATATCAATGATAGCAATACGATGAATCTTCCTTTTTTCCCGCAGGATTTTTGCTGCAAGGGCTATGTTGTTGAAAAGGCAGAAACCCATGGGCCTCGCCGGTGTTGCATGATGACCGGGAGGCCTTACCAGGGCAAATCCGTTTTTTATTTCCCCATTGGCAACAGCAAGCGCCAGATCTGCAGAGCCTCCGGCTGCTACGGATGCAGCCGGAAATGAAAATTTTGTTGAGTAAGTATCGGCATCAAAATATCCAAAACCATTCTCACTTATTTCCCTGATATGATCAATCATTTGCAAAGAGTGGACAAGCGAAAGCTCCTCAATAGTTGCTTCATGGCCCGGGATTCTCTCCAGTGAGCTGAGAATTCCGCTATTCTCAAGGCCAGTCATCACACACTCCAGACGTCCGGCACATTCCACATGCCCTTCATGATCATGTTTCAGAAATACCGGGTCAAACAGATATCCTGTCTTTGTTCCCATCGCATTGAATTTACCAAATTGAAGAAAGCAAAAATAAGCTTAAATAATGATATTAAAAATGTGGTAATGTGATAATGTGGTAATGTGATAATGTGATAATGTGGTAATGTGATAATGTGGTAATGTGATAATGTGTTAATGTGATAATGTGTTAATG
>JAPLDU010000080.1 GCA_026391255.1 Bacteroidia bacterium
CAGCCATTGAATAATTATAATGATGTGGCGGCTGAATTTGAACCCCTGTTTATTCAAACCCTTCAGGAGATATTTCATCCTGAAACAGTTTTCAGCCAGACAGAAAATAATAACATCTGCAAATTCTGTCCATATACCGGCATCTGCAATAAATAACATGTATCATTGTACCTTTTGCCTTCGCGTTAAATTTTAAAACACAAAAGTCGCAAGTGACGCTATTATTTTAATCAATGTTTCAGATAATCCGAAAAACACTATTCTTCAAAATAACGAGATTATACAAAAATCGCTAATTTTACCCTCCGATATTTATTTTCATTCATCATAAAAACATCAACGTAAATGTCAGAAATCATTCAGGAAAAAATCAAGGGATTACCGGAGAATGCTTATAACGAGCTGAAAGAAGGCGAAGAGTACCAGCCAATCATGTCTCCTCATAAAGTCTACCCGGAAGCCAATACCTGGTCGATATTGATGGGTTTGCTGATGGCAGTCATTTTTTCTGCTGCCGCTGCTTACCTCGGACTGAAAATCGGACAGGTTTTTGAAGCTGCCATTCCGATTGCAATCATTGCGGTAGGGCTTTCGACCGTTTTAAAGCGAAACAACGCACTGGGAGAAAATGTGATCATACAGTCGATTGGCGCCTGCTCCGGGGTGATTGTTGCCGGAGCCATATTTACCCTGCCAGCCCTGTACATCCTTCATCTCGATGCCCAGTTTTACCAGGTTTTCCTGTCATCTCTCCTGGGTGGATTTCTCGGTATATTATTCCTCATCCCTTTCAGAAAATACTTTGTTGCGGATATGCATGGCAAATTTCCTTTCCCTGAAGCAACAGCCACTACCGAGGTGCTTGTGACCGGTGAAAAAGGAGGCAAACAGGCATTGCTGTTGCTTGTTGCCGGTATCATAGGCGGTGTGTACGATTTTATCATTGCCACATTCGGCTGGTGGAACGAGGTTTTCACTTCCCGTGTTGCACATTTCGGACAGGTTATTGCCGATAAAGCAAAGATGGTTTTCCGCATGAATGTAGGCGCTGCTGTCATGGGACTGGGTTATATTGTCGGGTTGAGATATACGGCGATCATCTGCGCAGGATCCTTTCTTTCATGGTATGTGTTTATTCCTGTGATCCATTATTTTGCCGGCGGACAGACTTTACCGATCGGTAACAACGTTACAGGTCTCATTGGCGCTATGACTCCGGAGGAGATTTTCCGCAATTATGTCAGACATATTGGTATTGGAGGCATCGCAATGGCCGGTATCATTGGTATCATAAGGTCATCAAAAATCATCAGGGATGCATTCTCATTAGCTGTCAAAGAAATCTTCGGTAAGCATATCGCCAATAAAGATGTCATGCGTACCAGGCGTGATATTCCGATGGGTATCATTGCCGGTGGTATTATCGTTACAGCTATCCTTGTTTTCATCTTCTTCCAGATCGGGGTTGTTCATAACCTGACTTATGCTTTGATCGGATTACTGGTTGTTATGATCATCACTTTTCTGTTTACCACTGTTGCTGCCAATGCCATTGCTATTGTAGGTAATCCCTGATCATGGTTTCTGTAGGTTTAAAGGGAACTTCCGGAATGGTGGCAGCGCTGATCATTGGCGGTGTGGTTTGTACAGCACTTTCAATGGCCGGAGGTTTTATCACTGACCTGAAAATCGGCTACTGGCTGGGATCGTCTCCTTACAAACAACAATCATTCAAATTCCTTGGTACGCTTGTATCAGCCGCCACAGTAGGCGGTGTGATCATTCTCCTGAACAAAACCTACGGATTTGTCGGCCCAAATGCAATGATTGCTCCCCAGGCCAACGCCATGGCTGCTGTTATCGAACCATTGATGTCAGGCCATGCTGCTCCCTGGTTTCTTTACCTGGGTGGCGCATTCATCGCCCTTATCCTTCTTATGGTCGGCGTGCCTGCTTTGCCTTTTGCCCTTGGAATGTACATCCCTCTTGAACTGAATACCCCGCTGCTCATCGGCGGACTCATTGCCCATTTTGTTTCAACACGTAGTAAAAATGAAAAACTCAATAACGCCCGCAGGGAAAGAGGTACGCTGATAGCCTCCGGATTCATTGCCGGCGGCGCTCTCATGGGTGTGATAAGCGCCGTGCTACGCTATTTCGATATCAATTTCGTTAAACAGGCATGGTTCGACTCGCATCCTGCTGAAATGCTTGCCCTTATTATGTTTGCTGTTCTCTGCGGATATATGATCTGGGATTCGCTTCGCGCAAAACCGGAGGAATGATGGAACGACTGAGGGACGAAGTGACGAAGTGATGAAGTGACAATGTGATAATGTGACAATGTGACAATGTGATAATGTTCGATTGTTCGTATGTTCGTATGTTTTCAACTAAATATTTAAAATCATAAAATGAAAAATGATGTTTTGGATCGTTTCCTGAGGTATATCGCCATTGATACGAAATCAGATGATGATTCCACCAGTTGTCCGAGTACCGGCAAGCAGTTCAACCTTGCAAAAATTTTAGTGGAGGAACTGAAATCAATGGGGCTCAGCGATGCAAGCCTTGATGAGAACTGCTATATCATGGCAACACTTCCGGCCAATACTGATAAGGCAATTCCTGTGATAGGGCTTATCTCTCACATGGATACCAGTCCGGATATGAGCGGGGAAAATGTCCGCCCTCAATTCATTGAAAACTATGACGGGAAAGATATCTTATTGAACAAGGAATTGAATATTATACTTTCGCCCGCTGATTTTCCCGAACTCCTCGATTATAAGGGCCAAACGCTGGTCACCACCGACGGGACCACACTGCTTGGCGCTGATGATAAAGCCGGTATTGCTGAAATCGTGACTGCCATTGATTATCTTTTAAAAAATCCACAGATAAAACACGGTACTATTAAGATAGGATTTACTCCTGATGAGGAAATAGGTCGTGGTGTTGATAAATTTGACGTTCAGAAATTCGGAGCCACTTACGCCTACACCATGGATGGCGGCGCCATTGGCGAGCTTGAATATGAAAATTTTAATGCCGCCATGGCAAAGATCAGCGTGCAGGGAAGAAACGTTCATCCCGGTTATGCCAAGAATAAAATGTTTAATTCCATGCTGATTGCCATGGAGTTGAATGATTTACTGCCGGTAAACGAACGCCCGGAATTTACACAGGATTATGAAGGTTTTTATCACCTGATTAAAATGGATGGCAACGTCGAAAAATCCGAGATACGTTATATCATCCGCGACCATGACAGGCAGAAATTCGAAAATAAAAAAGTACTGATCAGGAACGTGGTTGATTTCATCAATAAAAAATATCCCGGCAATCCGGTAAGCCTGGAACTGACGGACCAATACTACAATATGCGGGAAAAAGTGGAACCGGTCTACCATGTGGTGGAAAAGGCCAGAAAGGCTATGGAGCTATGCGGCGTTGAACCCAAAGTGGTTCCCATCCGCGGGGGCACCGACGGAGCACGCCTGTCATACATGGGACTTCCCTGCCCGAATATCTTTGCCGGCGGGCATAATTTTCACGGAAAAATGGAATACGTCCCTGTCGAATCCATGCAGAAAGCCGTTGAGGTAATAATAAAACTGATTGATCTTTACACGAATGACTAATTTTGGCCGTTGAGCCTATCGAAATGGCATCTCATAATAATTAAAAAGTCATTTCGACAAGCTCAATGACCAGTATTTTTCTGATGATTAATTACCGGCCGTTGAGCCTATCGAAACGGCATCTCTTAATAATTAAAGCAACTTAACATTCACGGATTCGTCTTTTAATTGTGAAAAATTACGCTATCATCGTTGCGGGTGGATCAGGAACCCGCATGAATTCACAAACACCCAAGCAGTTCATGCTTTTGGGTGGTTTGCCGGTGCTTATGCACTGCATCAGGGCATTTTACCGGTTTGATCCTGATATCACCATAATAGCCAGCCTGCCTGTCGCTGAAAAGAAAAACTGGGATACGCTCTGTAAGAAACATCAGTTTACCATCCATCATATCATTGCCGATGGTGGCGAAAAACGCTTCTATTCCGTGAAAAATGCATTTGCATTCATGGGAGATGAAGGCCTGGTTGCCATTCATGACGGCGTGAGGCCTTTGGTAAGCATAGCAACGATCAGAAATTGCTTTGAACAGGCCGCCATTACCGGTAATGCAATACCTGTAATTGCTGCCGTTGATTCAGTGAGAATCCAGAATGAGGATGGCCACAGACCCTTTGACCGTACGGCGCTCAGGCTGGTACAAACCCCCCAGGTGTTTGACTGCCGTCTGATCAAAGAAGCCTACCACAGGGAATATAAGAATGAATTTACTGATGATGCTTCTGTATTTGAATCGGCCGGGCATACCATTCATCTGGTAGAGGGAAATACTGAGAATATAAAGATCACAAGCCCGCAAGACCTTATCATTGCGGAGGCTTTGTTAAATAGTCGATGTCAATAAAGTAATATTTTTTGATTTAAGAACAAGGATCAACGAACTATGATTTTAGAAGTAACTGATAATCTGAAATCTAAAATCGTTAATCCTTGTTCTTAAATCAGTTTCATTGAATTTAAAGGCAGACTAAATAATATTAAATCGTAAATATTTGCTATATTTGTATAATCATAAATTGTAATAAAATGAAAAAACTTGGATTTCTTTCAATGTTTCTGTTATTTGCTTTTATCAGCATGAATGTTTATTCTCAGCAGAAAGCGGTAAAACCCGATAATCAGAAAACAATAAAGGTAAAAGATGTTAAAATGGCCGAATTAAAAGACCGTGCCCTGAGTTGGATGAATTTCTTTTATAATAATGACGATAACCAGATCATTCAGAAAGATATAAAAGACAATTCTCTTTCTATCAGTGCAAAGTCAAAAATAAGTGATAAAAAGATGATAATTGAATATTCAATCACTTTTATATTCAGAAACGGTGAGTATACCTATACCATTTCCGATCGTTCAAAATCACCTGAATTAAAAACTGAAGCGCAGAAATTATTCAAAAACATTTCTCAAAGGATTGAAAGAATGATGGTGAGTACCATTGCCAAATGAAGTTATTGAATCTTACTAACTGATCAGGTTGGCAGGCTATAGACTATTAGACTGTAGGCTTTTAGACTGTGTATTATTTAGAGTCTCTCAATAATTTTTAATATTTTGATTAACGAATATAGATTAACGATTTTAGATTTTTGATGTTATCATTAAATCAGATGATTACACTTACTTCATAAATCAGAAATCGTTAATCCTTGTTCTTAAATCATTATCATTAACCTTAAAAACAAGCACTATTTAGTCTGTGAAGCATTCAAAATACTTTATACAAAAAAAGATAGAAATGAAAACTATCGGTCTGTTTTTCTTACTTGGAGTTATGTTGCAGCTGACTGGCTTCTGCCAGGCCGATACAATCATCAAACACGGCTATGCAAACATTGCAACACTGATGGTAGATTATGACACTTATGCATTTATGGGTGGAAATATATCATATTATTCCTGCCCTGACTGCATGAATGACAGCTTGCCCTTTTCAGCTTATTTCAATCCTCCCCTTGACTTTGGAGATATTACATTTGAACTGGCATCCACATCAGATACTATTTTTAATGCCACTATTATCTGGATGGGAACAGGCCAAATTTATCATCCAACAAGTTTTACACAGAATTCCCCGTTCAGTTTGTCAGATGATACTATTGCAAAGCCATCTGACACCAGGTATATTGGGGAAAATGGAGTAATTACAAATGATTCTGTTTTTAAACAAAAAGCAGATTCTGCCTGGAATGCAATCGATACATTAAATATTACAAAATACTTTTCTGATTATATTTTTAAAGCAGGGATTTATTTATATCCTCCCACTGTGGGTATGTTTAACCCTCAGGTAGCAAAATGGATTGTTTTTCTGTATTATTATGACAAGTCAAATTTAGTAAATTATCATTATCCGGAACAAATCAATGTTTATCCTGATCCGGCATCAGACAAGGTTTTCCTGGACTATAACATGAATAAATCAAATACATTACAATTCAAACTTTGCAATCTGACAGGGGCTGTTTTGAGTGAAGGTCTCATTGATAACAGTAGTAAACAAATTGATATTTCAACATATCCGGATGGGATGTATTTCCTGGTAATATCTGATAATAACGGAAATGTTATAACTACAAGGAAAGTGATAAAGAATTAAATTTTATTTAACTATTCAGGTTGTTTAGGCTATAGACTATCAGGCTTTTAGGGAAATTGAATTCAATTAGTATTCCTGTTTATTCTTTTTCCTGTTACCTGATGACAGATATTTATTCTTACTGCTTACAGACTAAAAGCCTACAGCCTAAAGGCCTGAGTATTTACGATTATATTTATTAAAACAAAAAAAATGAAAACAACTACTTTTTTTATTTTAGCAATGATAGTTTTTGCTAATACCAACGGACAAAACTATATTCCTTTCCCGACTGAAAATACTGTGTGGAATTACCAATCAGGAGATCCTGAAAGTGTATATAATACTTTACAGGAAATTACAGGAGATACAAGTATTAATAACATCAGTTATACTGTTCTTAAAATAATCACTGTCCAATTCAATCCCTTAATTCCAATAGATACAACAACTTCTTACAATTTTGTCAGGGAGGAAAATAAGAAAATATATACTTATGATTCGGACAATGCACTGGAATATGTCCTCTACGATTTTAATCTGGATAGTGCAGATTTATTTTCCACATATCCTGGTACAACTGATACCTTGGTTGTTTATAACAAAGATTCTGTCATTTTAAATAATGGGCAATATCGAAACAGAATTAAATTAATGGGAAGTATTGGTGGGGACACTTTATATGACAACTGGGTTGAAGGTATAGGAAGAACATCGCGATATTTCTGGGAAGCAGGAGAATCTTTAACCTGCTTTACCACCGGAAACGTGAATTTAATTAGTGATTCCTGCTTTTACCTCGACGTTAAAAATCCACTACCAAAACAAAAATTAAGCATCAGTCCAAATCCCGCCAATGATTATATTAACATTGAGAATATTTCTGATCAATATAAAACATTGGAAATTCTGAATATTAACGGACAGGTCATTACAAAATATTCTATTTCGGCAGACAATAATAAAATTAATATTTCAGCCTTGCCAAAAGGCTTGTATATATTGAGGTTCACAGGGCAAAACGATGTATTTGTCGATAAGATCGTCAAATATTAGTATTTCATTTCTGAAATCTTGACACGTTTTAGCAAAAAGTTCCAAAAAACAAATCACAAAAAACAAATAATAAACAATATCAAAATTTCAAATCGAAACAAACAACTTTGAATTTGTCATTTTGTTGATTGATATTTATTTGTTATTTGTATTTTGAAATTTGTGATTTCTTGTTTGGTTCTGGTTCGTCCAGGTTAGTTATTTTGAAAATAATATAGTAGTTATTTCAGTTCCGCCGGAACCACGTTGATCCGGTGACTTATCCCCTTCCTCAGAACATTCAGGGGAATCTTTACCCCGATTGTTTCCTCGATCAGCAGTCTGTGAATATCATCCACTGTTCCGACTTCTTTTCCGTTGCAACCCACGATGATATCGCCTGACAGAAGTTCTGAATTATTAATCCCCGGATTGGCATTGACTTCTGCCACATATACCCCGGTAGGCTTTTGCAGTTTATTGTAATTGACAATCCTGTCTGACAATCTGATCATCTGGCCGGCAATCCCGATATATGCGCGCCTCACTTTCCCTTCCATGATTAGCTTTCCGGCAATATATGCTGCCAGGTTTGACGATACAGCAAAGCATATCCCCTGTGCCGGCAAAATCACCGCAGTATTTACACCGATCACATGACCAGACGAATCCACCAGCGGCCCGCCGGAATTACCGGGATTCAGCGCTGCATCGGTTTGTATCACATCATCTATCAACCGGCCATTTTCACTTCTCAGTGTCCTTCCCAGTGCGCTGATCACTCCTGCTGTAACGGAATGCTGAAAACCAAAAGGGTTACCTACGGCCACGGCAATCTGCCCGACCTGAAGCTGGTCTGAATTTCCGAATGTAGCCACATGCAGATTATCGGCATATATTTTAAGAACCCCGATATCAGTGGCCGGATCAGCCCCTATGCTTTCAGCTTTAAATTCGCGGCCATCGGGCAGTGAAACCAGTATTTCCTCCGCATTGCTCATCACATGATTGTTCGTGATAATATAACCATCGGAAGAAATAATGAAACCTGAGCCTGCCCCGTAATTATCCGGACCTTTCTGCTGCCCTCTCTTTTTCACTTTGATATGAACCACACACAGACTTAGCTGCCGGGCAACATTTACCACAGTAGATGAATAAGCATCAAGCAAGGGGCCGTCAGCACCGGTATTACGGCCGGTATTCTGTTCGCTGTTACTGGCATAAACAAATTCAAACATGATATCAGTTTATGCCCACCGGTCAAAATTCAGGCCAGTAATATCTCGTAAATCCAGTTTTCTTTTTAGGCGCTTATTTCTGAAATCTTAATGCGTTTTGGCAAAAATTCCAAAAAACAAATCACAAAAAACAAATAATAATCAATCCGCCGCGGCGGACAAAATTTCAAATACGAAACAAAATATTTGGAATTTGTCAATTTGTTGATTGATATTTATTTGTAATTTGTATTTTGAGATTTGTGATTTCTTGTTTGGTCTGGCTTGTCCATGTTAGGCTGAAAGACATATTACCCGTTCAATTTTTATGTTTAATTTTGACCAACCAAAAACCTTTTCATGATGAAAAAGTACTGCCTGCTGATTTCATTGATTTGTTTTTTCTTCACAGGGAATTTATTTTCCCAGCCCGTGAACCTGCATACCGACACGGCATTCTACCTGGTGGGTTATGCACACCTTGATTCTCAATGGCGATGGGATTATCAATATACCGTTGATAGCTGCCTGCCAAAAACATTGCTCGATAATTTCAGGTTATTTGAAAAATATCCTCATTATGTCTTTAATTTCAGCGGCGCCAACCGTTACAAGATGATGAAGGAATATTATCCGGCAGAGTATGAAAAGCTCAAATCATATATTGCGGCAGGTCGCTGGTTTCCCTGCGGTTCGTCCATGGAGGAGAATGATGTGTTGTCGCCATCGCCCGAATCAACCATCAGGCAGGTACTGTACGGAAACCGGTATTTCAGGAAGGAATTCGGTGTCACAAGCCAGGAGTACATGCTGCCCGACTGCTTTGGTTTTCCTGCACATCTTCCGACCATACTGGCTCATTGCGGGCTGAAAGGCTTCTCAACCCAGAAACTCAGCTGGGGATCGGCCAAAGGGATACCCTTCAATATCGGGAAATGGATTGGCCCTGATGGCAACAGCATATTGGCTGTCTTTAATCCCGGCGATTACGGAGGTTCCATCACCGGTGACCTGAACCAGGATAAAACCTGGAAGAAACGCATCATTGACCAGGGCAATAAAACAGGCATCTATGCCGAGTACAAATATTACGGTACAGGCAGAAAAGCATTGCCGGCGAAAAAGGAATGAAGATCATCTCTTCAAAAGCCGACCAGTTTTTCAAAGATGTCCCCTCCAATATGATGATGAAGCTGCCCACATTTACGGGTGAGTTATTGCTGACCAACCATTCTGCAGGCTCCATCAATTCCCAGGCATACATGAAACGCTGGAACAGGAAAAACGAATACATGGCCAACAAAGCCGAGATAGCTTCGGTAGCAGCCAGTTACCTGGGTTTGCTGGATTATCCTGCCGATAGGATCAATGAGTCATGGCGTTTTGTACTTGGAGGTCAGTTTCATGATATCCTGCCCGGAACCTGTATTCCCAAAGCCTACGAATATGCCTGGAACGATGAACTGATCGCCCTGAACCGGTTTTCGGGGACACTGACCAGCGCCACGGATGCCGTTTGCTCAGCCATGAATACCAGTGTCAGCGGTATTCCTGTGGTTGTTTACAATCCCCTGCCGATTGAAAGAGAAGATGTGGCCGAAGCTAACGTGATTGTCACCGGTAAAGTCCCATTGAATTTAAAGGTTTATGGCCCTGATAAAGCAGAGGTTCCTTCACAGGTGTTAAGTATCAAAGGTAGTAAAGTTCAAATCCTTTTCCTGGCAAAAGTACCACCGGTATCATGGTCGGTTTTTGATGTGAAGCCTGCTGAACAGGATGGAAATAAAACTGACGAACTGAAGGTCACCACTGATTTTATTGAGAACAGCAGGTATCTTATCAAGATCAGTGAGATGGGCGAAATCAGCAGTATCTTCGATAAAACTTTGCAAAAGGAACTGCTTACCGAACCGATGCGCCTCGCATTTCAGTATGAACGCCCGCAGCACTGGCCTGCCTGGAACATGGACTGGGCCGACCGGAAAAAGCCGCCGTCAGGTTATGTTGATACCAGGCCGATTATCAGGATCACCGAACGCGGACCTGTGCGTGTGGCGCTCGAAATCACCCGCGAAGCAAGGGGTTCGGTGTTCATCCAGCAAATCAGGCTTTGTGCCGGAGGCAGTTCACCGAGAATTGAATTTGACACCCGTATTGACTGGCGCACCAAAGAAACATCGCTGAAAGCCACATTCCCCCTCATTGCCTCAAACCCGCTGGCATATTACAATACCGGACTGGGTGTGGTGGAACGCGGAAATAACGACTCGCTCAAATTTGAAGTGCCATCGCATGAGTGGTTCGATCTGACTGACAAATCAGGGGATTTCGGTGTGACCGTAATGGAAGATTGCAAATACGGATCGGATAAACCTGCCGATAACCTCCTTCGTCTCACACTTTTATATACGCCGGGAGTTCGCAATTCCTACAAGGACCAGGGAACAAGCGATTTCGGCAAACATCATTTCCTTTACGGATTATATTCGCATGCCGGCAACTGGAGCAGCGGCGGCTCGCAACAACAGGCCATGCGCCTGAACCAGCCACTGGTTACCTTTCAGACTGCCTCTCATATCGGCGCCCTGGGAAATGTCGTTTCCCTCTTCAGAATTTCTTCCGCCGATGTCAACCTCATGGCTTTGAAAAAAGCCGAAGATTCTGACATGATCATCCTCCGACTGAACGAATCATCTGGAAAAGCACAGAAAAATGTAACTGTTAGTTTCATTTCTTCAATTCTTACTGCCAGTGAAATGAACGCCCAGGAACAGGAAATATCTCCGGTCAGCCCGGTGGACGGGAAGCTTGTGTTTGACCTCAGTCCTTTCCAACCGCGTACATTTGCTGTCAGGCTGAAAGCACCGGCACACATGGCTGAGAAGCCTGTCAGCAGTACCATTGACCTGCCTTTCAATGAAGATGTGGTCAGCAGCAATGCCAATATGAAAGACGGCAGCTTTAACAACGAACGCAAGACTTATCCTGCCGAAATGTGGCCGAAAAATGTAATTGTTGACGGAGTCAGTTATCAGCTTGGTGGAACAGCCGATGGAGTGAAGAATGCCCTTGGATGTACGGGTCAGAAAATAAATCTGCCGGAAGGGAAATTTGATCACCTGTATTTACTTGCTGCCGCAGCACACGAAAATGAAAAAGGGACGATCATCGCCGGCGGGTCGGCTATCCCGGTTTCCGTGAGCCCGTGGTACGGTTATTACGGGCAATGGGATAAACGTCTCTGGGATGGAAATATCAAATACATGGACTTTCAATGGGACGACATCAGCTATGCCGGACTGGAACCCGGTTATGTGAGACCTGACAATATTGCCTTCGTCACTACTCATACCCACAAACCCGACGGGAAGAACGATGCCTACAGCTATGGTTATGTTTACTATTATAAAATTGACCTGCCCGAAGGAACCAAAAGCATCACTCTGCCTGATAACCCTGCCATCAGCATTTTTGCCATGACGGCTGTTTCAGGAATCACCGGACTTACATCGCCGGCAATAAACCTGTACGACACGCTCAACTATAATAAGAAGGATTACATAGCTTTTACCCCATGCAAAGCCCCCGTCATTCATTGCGATGAACCCTGGATTAAACCGGGAAAAGAAGCTGAAGCAAGTATTTCATGTGCAGAAAAGGATGCTGTGATCCGGTATACGGTCGATGGCAGCGAACCTGACAGCAAGTCTCCCGTATATTCCGCACCTCTGAAGTTTAAAGCATCAGCCACGCTGAAATGTATGGCTTTTAAACCGGGCATGCTTCCTTCAAAAATGGTCAGTCTTGATTTTAACGGAATGAAGGTGTTCAGGATGGACCAGAACATTGGCAGGACTAAGAAAGGCCTGAACCGTGATTATTATGAATGCAAAATTAAAACATGTGATGAAGTAAATAAGCTGAAACCCGTTTCATCAGGCAATACCTCCGGCCTTGATCTTTCAGGCTGCCGTAAAGAATACTTTGCCGTGAAATTCACCGGGTATCTCAACATCCCGGCAGAGGGAACCTATACCTTTTACCTGACTTCTGATGATGGTTCTGTATTATCGGTGGCTAACGATAAGATCATTGATAACGATGGAGCACACAGCAAAACGGAGAAACTGACAAAGTGCATTTTCGGAAAAGGCAATTTTCCATTTGAACTGGTCATGTTCAATGGTTCCGGTGATTCAAGTCTGACGCTCGAATGGGAAGGCCCGGGATTCAGGCGCTGCAAGGTACCCGACAGCGCATTTTCGAGGAAGAAACAATAGTTTTCGCTTACTTTCCTGGTTTATCAGCAAAAATCAAATGGAACGCTGATGGCGCAGATTGTTATGATTATTTAAGAAGCTGTTTTAAATTAATAAATATTTCAGATTTTAGTAAGATTTCATTTTACCCACCCCTAACCCCTCCCTGCGAGCAAGGAGGGGAAAAACCTGGATAAAATCCCCTCCCTGCCA
>JAPLDU010000082.1 GCA_026391255.1 Bacteroidia bacterium
ATTCCTTGTCCTGGTTCTTTTTGCCGTTAAGTCCGACATATGTGCCGTCCGACCAGGTTTTGCCGCCATCTGTGGATTTCTGGCAAACAATACGGTCAATCCATCCATCTCCCCCGACTTTTTCAGAGAGATGGAAATAATAAAAAAAACCGGATGTGTCGGAGATGATTACCGGGTCGCCCCATACTCCCCAGGGCGAACTCAGAAGACCGGATGACCAGGTCTTTCCTGCATCGGAAGAATAAAAATAATTATTGATGTTGGCTCCGCCGGCAAGCTGCGATGTGTCTTTCAGGCTCATACTGATACATGGTTCACCCGGTGTATGATAACCGGAGATCATTACGTTAGTGAACTGGGCAAATGAATTACTTGTGGCTGTTAACCATAAAATCAACATGTAGGCAAATCTCATCAGGCAGGAGTTATGAATTATGAGTTATGAGTTATGAGTTATGAATGATGAGTTCCTTACTCTTATCTCGTTATTCATCATTTTAGATAATTTGAATATCTTTTGAGTAATCTGATTCTTTTTCAGGATGAATAACCCCGCTTAAACTTTTAACCAGGGGAGTAATTTCGATAACTGCTGTATCCTTTTTTGTCATAGAATCAAGATAAGATTCTATCATCCTCGAAAGACTGATGTGATGGCTGTTTGCATAACTTTTTGCCTTTTCAATTACCAACTTGTCAAGACGCAATGTTAGTTTTGTTTCCATTTCAAAATTATTAAATACGTGCAAAGAAAAAATATATACGTGAAATGGATTACTTTATTTCACTTTGTGACTCGTAATGGCATCAAGATATGTGAGGAATTATGAGTTATGAACAATCGATTGATGACTGCTATAAGAGTAGCCCTTTTGAGTGTATCATTATAAATCAAATATTTCTTTAGCTTTTTTCCAATTTTTTTTCAAAATGGGTTTACTTACGCTTGTTTCTCCATTCGATGGTTCACCCGAAAAATGGCAATATTTTTCTGGATAATCAGGGTCACCATATTTATTCCAAGCTTTGAAAGCATCATAACACATAGGTTTTTCAATGTTGAATGGTATTGAGACCCCGGTCCTGATACAAAATCCAGTTAGTTTGTTAGGCGATTTAGTATTTGAAGATTTAATTTCAACTTGTTTTTCGGTCTTATTTGGAGTGTCTACTGTGACTTTTTTAACCGTAACTCTAATTTCTTCGCTTATTCTTAAAAGTCGTTGAGTTTCTTCTAATGCCGCATTATACAAATCTTGATCTTGTTCTTTTGAAATATAAATTCCCATTTCATTATTGTTCTGTTGCGCAAACTCATATAAATTCATTGAAGTAATAATTGCTTCATTTTCATTTAAATAACATTTGGCGTGTAAATTTTTACAAATACTTGTCCTCACACCAATTTGATTTTCTAACCAGTTATTTTCTTCAAGTTGAAGTTTGTTTTCACGGTAAACAATACGAATGTCACGTTTTTGAATATTTAAATTGGTGATTTGTTCTTTAATTCTTTCGTTGAATTGCAAATAAGGACTTATTAAAATCAATCTATCATTTGTTCCTTTTATCAGTTTCTCTAAGTAGAAAGAAACTCCTGTTGTGTCTAAAAATAGTGCCATGATTAATAGTTTCTGGAATTATTGTTTGTTATACTGATGTAAATAATGGTTACAATCGACTTACGACTTATGACTTTTGACTTACGACTAATGACTATCGACTATTTGAGCACAAATGTTGAAGTTCCGATTTTTACCCCGTCAGTGAAGATATCAACGTAATAGGTGCCTTTTACCAGTTCCTGTTTGTTATCGTAGTAAATGCAAACCTGCTGGCTTTTGCCGTCATAATCCACTTCACGCATGGCAGAATAGGCAATATCCTTGCCCTCAAAGCTGAAAAGATCATTTGAGGAATTGGCCAGCACCAGTTCGTCAGGACGGGCTATCCTTAGAAAAAGATTTCTTTTCCCTGCTTTAGCTATTACATTTTTTTCAAGGGTGAAACAGACTCCTATTTTTTCAACACTGCCGGAGCGGGATGTGGTACGGCCACGGCTTTTATATGCTTGTGAAACAATGTTTTTTGCTTCGAGCACGGAGGCCATTTCCACCTTGGAATTCAGGTCGGTATTCTTTTCGGCAAGCTGCTTGTTCTCGTTCACCGATTTTTCAAAATCTCCCTTGACTTTCACATTTTCTTCATGCAGTATCTTGTTCCGGGTATTAAGCGAATCAATCTGAACTACATAGCTTTTCATGATATCTCTCAGGGTGCCCAATTCCTTTTTATATGCTTTTATCTCCGCTTTATTATTATTAATGTCGCTTATCAGCTTTCTGATCCTGGTTTTCTGAACCTGTAGCTGCTTGTTCATACTGTCATTGTTGGTTTTCATATTATCATACTGGACCAGCAGGTTGTTAAGTTCAACCTTTAAAGAATCCTTCTGGGCAACATCCGTCTTTATTATTTCAGTCTTGACTTCGGTTGTCTTTTTCTCCGAAAAATATAACTTGCTCAGTACTCCTACAGCAATCAAAAGAAGAATAAGCAATATTACCAGTACTACAATGGTATTCTTCTGTTTCTTTAACTTATCCTGCATATTATCTGAATTTTCCATAATCATAGGTATTTTATTTTCAAAACGTTTTAACAGCCATTAAATTTTGAAACAAATATACGATATTTTGAGTTATGAATTATGAGTGATGAATTATGAGTTAATAGTCGATAGTCGATAGTCGATAGTCGTAAGTCCAGAGTTCAAAGTTCAGAGTTCGGAGTTCGCCTCGTCGCCACTGTCACTCCGTCACATCATCACATCATCACATCATCACTTCGTCACTTCGTCACTTCGTCTCTCCGTCGCTCTTTCGCCCCATCGCTCAGTTCGTTTAGTCACTTCATCACTTCGTCAATCAGTCACTCCGTCACTCAGTCGCCCTTTCGCCTCGTCGCCCCAGTCGCTTCGTTCGTTCCGTCACTTCGTCACTTCATCACTTCGTCCCTTTGTCCCTTCGTCACTCAGTCGCTCTTTCGCCTTGTCGCCACAGTCGCTTCGTTCGTTTAGTCACTCCATCACTCCGTCACCTCAAACAGACTATTCGCAAAAAAACTTTTTTGAATGTGGTTTGAAGAAAATCACTACTTTAGCTTGCTCAAATTTTATAAATTATGTTAACGATCGGTAATTACATTTTTAAAGGTAAAAAAGCCCTGGTCAGAGTTGATTTTAATGTTCCACTGGACACGGGATTCGGGATAACTGACGATACCAGGATAGTGGCATCCCTGCCCACAATAAGGAAGATCATTGAAGATGGCGGTTCGGTTATTCTGATGTCCCATCTTGGTCGTCCGAAAGGCGGTTATGAAGAAAAATTCTCACTTAAACATATTGTCAGTCATTTATCTGCATTACTTGGAATTAATGTGCAATTTGCCCCTGTCTGCATTGGAAGCGAGGCAAAGGAAAAGGCTGCAATGCTTAAACCGGGAGAAGTGCTGCTGCTTGAAAACCTCAGGTTTTATAAAGAAGAAGAAGCAGGAGATGAACAGTTTGCACGAAAACTGGCCGCACTTGGGGATGTATATGTTAATGATGCGTTTGCTACTGCACACCGTGCACATGCTTCCACCACCATTGTTGCCCGTTATTTCAGCGATAAACTTTTTGGTTACCTGATGATGAGTGAAATTGACAGCCTTGAAAAGGTTCTGTTAAAACCGGTGCATCCGTTCACGGCAATTGTAGGCGGCGCTAAGGTATCTACCAAAATCAGCATCCTTGAGAACCTGATGGGAAAAGTCGACAACCTGATCATTGGCGGCGGAATGGCATTTACATTCGTGAGGGCAATGGGCGGTAAGGTAGGATCATCCATGGTGGAAGAAGACAATATTTATATGGCATACAGGATTATGGAGATGGTTGATAAGAAAAAAATAAAGATATATCTGCCTGTGGATGCCGTGGTTGCTGATAAATTTGATAATGATGCACAAAGGAAAACCTCGGCCATTGACAAAATAGAACCAGGCTGGATGGGGCTTGATATTGGCAATGAATCTATCATGAAATTCGAAGAAATCATTGAAGCTTCAAAAACGATTCTCTGGAACGGCCCCATGGGTGTTTTTGAAATGCCAAATTTTGAGAAAGGTACCCATGAGATTGCCCTGTCAGTTGTAAGAGCAACGGCAGCAGGCAGTTTCTCACTGGTAGGCGGTGGTGATCTGGTGGCAGCCATGCATAAATTCGGACTGGCCGGTAAAGTCAGCTATGTTTCTACTGCCGGGGGGGCAATGCTTGAATTCCTTGAAGGCAAAGATTTACCCGGCATAAAAGCAATCAAAGGGTAGAGACTGTTACCGGGAATACAAAAATATTTAGAGGCCTTTAGCGTTAATAATAACTGCTTATCCCCTTTGATCAAGTAATAAGATATCAGATTATTAATAACATAGAAAATATTTCTTTAATAAATATATACTTTTTGTATTTTTTACCACATAGTATCATAGAAACATAGGTTGCACATAGACCTACCTACTAATTGCATTAGTAATTCAGGTAAAATAGCTATGTGCTTTTCTATGTATCTATTGTGTCTACTATATAATTAATTGCAATATATTATGTATAAGCTAATTAAAAATATCTTTGCGTCCTG
>JAPLDU010000026.1 GCA_026391255.1 Bacteroidia bacterium
AAGAGAACTGAAAGGTTCTCGGTGAGAAAAATACCACACAGAATTGGAATGAGCAGTTCCTTGTGGATGATGATGGCAAAAACAGCAATGATCCCGCCAAGTGCAAGGCTGCCGGTATCTCCCATGAAAACCTGTGCAGGAAAGGAATTATACCACAGAAAACCAATTGTAGCGCCAATAAATGCAGCAATAAAGACGACCAGCTCTCCTGAATTTGGAATATACATGATATTCAGATAATTAGCTATCACAATATTCCCGGATACATAAGCCAGTATGGCGAGGGTTATACCTATGATGGCCGAAGTCCCGGCAGCCAGCCCGTCAAGTCCGTCGGTTATGTTAGCTCCGTTTGAAACAGCGGTAATTATGAAAATGACAACGACAATAAATAAATACCAGGCCCAGGTCTTGCTGTGCTGCCCGATAAACGAGACAAACAGCTGATAATCCAGTTCATTGTTTTTTACGAATGGAATTGTGGTTTTAGTAGATTTCATCTCGTTAGAGAAATAGAATTTTTCGTTCACTGTTTTACCGGCACCCTCAGTGACTTCTGAATGTTCATCAGGTTTATGATGTACTTTTTCTCGGATGACAATATCATTGTTCAGGTACATGGTAAGACCGATGATCAGACCCAGTCCTATTTGCCCGATAATTTTGATCTTACCTTTCAGCCCTTCTTTCTTGTTCTGGAAAACTTTTATGTAATCATCGATCAGACCAATAAATCCAAGCCATACAGTAGTTATTAGCATCAGTATGATGTATACATTACCTATCCTGGCAAACAATAGTGTCGGAACCAGAATGGACGCCAATATGATTATCCCGCCCATGGTGGGTGTACCTTTCTTCTGAGCCTGCCCGTCGAGATTAAGCTCTCTTATCGTTTCACCAATCTGCTTTTTTAACAAAAAGTTAATTATTCTTTTTCCGATCAGAAGTGCGACGATCAGCGAAAAGATCATTGCCATTCCTGCCCTGAAGGAATAATAAGAAAACAGTCCCGTACCGGGAATATTGAATTTATGCAGGTATGTAAAAAGGTAATATAGCATATACTCTGATTTTCAGTTTATCAATTTATTATTTGCAGATTTTTCCTTATCTCCTCATGGTCATCAAAATGATGTTTAATTCCGCTGATTTCCTGGTAGGTTTCATGTCCTTTTCCTGCTACCAGGATGATGTCGTTTTTCACAGCCATCATGCAGGCAGTTTTAATGGCTTCAGAACGGTTGACAATTACAGCAACTTTCTGTTTTCGGGAGATATCAATACCTTTCATCATTTCTTCAATGATCTCTGCGGGATCTTCACTCCGGGGATTGTCAGAAGTAAGAATGACCAGGTTACTCATTTCAGCCGCTATCTGAGCCATGACGGGCCTTTTTGTCCTGTCCCTGTCACCTCCGGCGCCGGTAACAGTGATTACCCGTTCATCTCCCCTGCGAATCTGGCTGATGGTAGAAAGAACATTCCTGATAGCATCCGGTGTATGGGCATAATCCACGATAGCAATTATACCCTCAGCAGAATATAATGTTTCAAAGCGTCCGTCAACCGGCACTAAGCTGCTCATCAAAGGCAGTACTTCCTCCGGTTTCTGACCGTCAATTATTGCAATGGCAAATACAGCCAGGAGGTTGTAGGCATTAAACCCACCAATGAATCGTGTCCAGGTTTCTTTATCATTAATAACCAGTGACATTCCATTGAAATGATGCTCAAGTATCCTGCATTTGAAGTCAGCATCAGTTTTCAAGGCATAGCTGATTTTCCTGGCTTTTGTATTCTGAATCATAACAGAACCATTCCGGTCATCAATGTTCGTAAGGGCAAAGGCATCAGAAGGCAGGTCGTCAAAAAACTTCTTTTTGGCCTTCAGGTATTCATCAAAAGTCTTGTGATAATCAAGATGATCGTGTGTCAGATTGGTAAATACGCCACCTGTGAAATTCAGGCCTGCGATCCTCTTCTGAACTACTGAATGAGAAGAAACTTCCATAAAGCAATATTCGCAGCCTGCCTCAACCATCTCATTTAATAAAAAATTTATCTGCAGAGGATCAGGAGTGGTATGTGTCGCAATACTTGTCATACCTGCGACATAATTACAAATGGTTGAAATGAGCCCGGCAGTGAAGCCTAATTTGGTGAATAAACAATATGATAGAGTGGCTATGGTGGTTTTTCCGTTGGTTCCGGTCACACCTATCAACTTTAATTTTTCAGACGGATGGTCATAATAACTTGCGGCAATCAAAGCAAGGGCGGTATTGGTATCATTCACTCTTACATAGACCACTCCGGGGTCTTTCACTGCAGGCATTTGCTCACACACAACAGCAACTACGCCATTTGATACCGTCTGTGAAATATATTGATGGCCGTCAGTAATGGTTCCGGGCACAGCAATAAATAAATCGTCTTTCCCTGCCTTACGGGAATCGAAGCAAACCTGATTAATGTATATATCAGTGTTGCCGGTCACTTCATCGACCTTCAGATCTTTTAATAATGACGATAATAATTTCACAATAGAATTTATTTTATTCACAAGTTAACCAAGAAATAATTTTATCCGGTCGCCTTTACGTATCCTTGTTCCTTCGGGAAGAGACTGGTTCTTTACTTCACCCCTGCCGCTTACCTGTACTTCAAGTCCTGCATTCTCCAGGATATAAATAGCGTCCCGTGCTCCCATCCCTTTCACATTGGGCACTGAACCATCGATACGAATATTTTGCTTTTTATATTCAATCACCCTGCCGGATGCGTTGGTTGCAATCCAGTTACTACCGGAACTCTCCGGTTTAGTGACAACTGATAATGATTTTAATACATTATCAATATCCCATTTGTAGCCGGATTTAGCCAGGGGAGGAGTATAAGCTGATGAATCTGCTTCTTTATATAAATCAAAACTACAGGCATATATCCTGTCTGCAATTTCCTTAAAAACCTCACCGGCTATGATAGCCCCGTAATACACACCCATCGTGGGGTCATTTACAACTACAATACAGGAGTATTTTGGATTGTCAGCCGGAAAATATCCTACAAAGGAAGACTGGTACTTTTTTGAATTTTCGTAACCTGTCGAACCCAGGGCAATTTTAGCTGTGCCGGTTTTCCCGGCAATTTTAAGGTTATTGTCTTTCAGATTTTTGGCAGTTCCGTTCTGCACTACTCCTTCAAGCAATTTCTTTACTTTGCCTAATGTCTCTTTTGAGCAGATATTTGGGTTGATTACCTCGGTATCAAATTTTTTAACAATCGTTCCCTTGTTTTTCAAGCATTTGACAAAACGGGGTTTTACCATAATCCCATTATTGGCTACAGAATTGTAGAATGTCAGTAATTGCAAAGGAGTAATCCGTAATTCATAACCAATTGACATCCATGGAAGAGTAATTCTCGACCAGGATTTATCAGTTGGCGATTTGATATAAGGAGTTCCTTCACCTTTTAAATCAAGTCCCAACCTGGTATTCAGGTTCATAGCATAAAGGTGGTCGACAAATTTCTGCTGCTTGTCCTCGTAAAACCTTTTAATGATGGAGGATACACCAACATTGGAAGAGTTCTCGAATATTTTCTGAACTGAAATTTTTCCGTAGCCGCCTTCATGGCTGTCTTTCATTTCCTTGCCATAATAATTAATCGTGCCATCACGCGTATTGAAAGTATCATTCAGATCAATGTACCCATCTTCAAGGGCAATCATCAGAGAAGCCAGTTTAAAAGTTGAACCTGGCTCAGTACATCCCTCATTACCAAATGCATAATTATAATATTCCTGGTATTTCCCCATGGTATCGGTCAGGTTGGCAATTGCCCTTATTTCGCCACTGGCGACTTCCATTACTACTGCTGTACCATGGTGAGCTTTATGTTTTTCCAACTGTTTTTGTAAGGCTGAATTGGCAATATCCTGGAAGTTAATGTCAATGGTTGTTTCCACATCCAGGCCGTTTTTAGGTTCTATATCATCCGGACTGTTCACCGGCATCCAGATATCTTTTGAAAGTTTCTGCATAAGACACATACCTTCTTCCCCTTTCAATATTGTGTTATAAGCACCTTCAAGTCCCAGCAGGCCATTGCCGTTATCATCAGTTTTTCCAATGGTGCGTGATGCCAGGCTGTTAAACGGAAATATTCTTTTGGTATGTGCATTATAAACCAGGCCACCTTTATTCTGTCCAGTTCTCAGTATCGGGAATTTCATCACCTGTTTCAGCTCTGCATAAGAGAATTCCTTTTTGAGGAACATTTGTTCCTTCCTGTTAAACTTACTGTAGAGTTCTTTTTTGTAATCGAGAGTCGATTTATCAGGAAGGATTTTATGCAGGCAAACGGCCAGAGAATCAACCTTACGGGACAATGAATCAGATTTATGATTAAAATAAGGTTCCAGTGTTTTAACCCTCATATCAATGGCTATTTCATACCAGGTGACTGAGGTACTGAGTATTTTACCAGTCGCATCACAGATATCACCCCTTGTGGCCGGAATCTCCCTCAAGGCATAAGTGACCATATTGGCTTTCTTCCATTGATCTTTCTCAAGTATCTGTAACTGAAGAATACGACCGATGATAACAAGCGCAAACAAAATAACAAAGACATAAACAGCAAATACCCTGTATATAACTTTATTATTATCGCCGGCCATGGCTTCTAATTTTTGATTTTGATTTTCTTGGGCGGAACATCAGGTTGAATTAAACCCAGCTTACGATCGTTAACAAGCCTTGCTACATTTGACTGATTACATGTTGAAAGTAATATTCTCTGAATTTCGATCGATTCAGTTCTTATATCTTTTACCTCTTTCTGAAGTTTTGCAATGTCCCTTACTACTTTCTCGGCATGATAACGGTTTGCGATATATACCATACCCAGAAATGCAATGAAAAACAGAAACGGCAAATGGGTGACAAATACATCCCTTGTCAGTATGCTTCCATCCAGAATATCTCTGAACAGGCTTTTCTTTTTAGCCTGTTTGGTCTGAACTTCCTGATTGCCGGTTTGCTGCTCTTCTTCCATAACTAAAATAGTTCTTAAAGTTAAAAGTTATAAAGTTTATAAAGTCTTAAAATACAATTAATTACGATTATTAAATGTCTTAAATATTGATAATTATAATTACCTGATTATTAATATTTTGCGTATAGTTTTATACTTTTCACTTTACGAACTTTATAAACTTTACGAACTTTACGAACTTTACAAACTCTGATTTATACTCTTTCTCCTATTCTCAGTTTTGCACTTCTTATCCTGTTATTTTCCAGAATTTCTTCTTCTCCCGGTACAATGACTCCTCTGTTAACCGGTTTAAAAGGCGAAAGAAGGTTACCGAAAAAGTCCTTTCCTGCAAGGCCTTCAAAATTTCCGTATTTCAGAAAATTCTTTACTAATTTATCTTCCAGAGAATGATATGAAATCACCACTAATCTGCCTCCGGCAGCAATTGCATCTATTGTCTGAGACAAAAAATCCTTTAAAGCTCCGATTTCATCATTTACCTCAATCCTCAATGCCTGGAAGACTTTGGCCAGAAACTTATTTTCCTGTCCTCTCGGGATAAATTCCCTGATCATTTCCACCAGTTGGAATGAAGTATCTGCCTTTCCCGATGCTCTCCTGTGAATAATGGCAGATGCCAGCCTTGATGCTCCCGGCAGTTCTCCATAGTTTCTGAAAATACGGACAAGTTCCTCAGCCGGCCATGTATTGATTATTTCTCCAGCAGTAAGAGGACTGCCGGGGTTCATCCTCATATCAAGGGGCTGGTCGGTGCGAAAAGAGAAGCCTCTTCCGGCGGTATCAAAATGATGTGAACTGACTCCAAGATCTGCTATGATGCCATCCACAGGTATGAGTTTCAAATAATCAAGATAATTGATCATATACCTGAAATTCCCGTGAATAAAGGTAAACTGAGGATGGTCAGGAATATTGATTACAGCATCGGCATCCTGGTCAAAAGCCACCAATCGTCCGTCGCCCAGTCTCTGCAGTATTCCCCTTGTATGAGTGCCTCCACCCATGGTTACGTCCACATATGTACCACCGGGCTTAATATTTAGTCCATCAATGCCAAGTACCGGAAATGCCGGCCGGTGATAGGGAGTGTTCATTAATTCTCGTTTAAAAAATAATCGCTTTCATTTCCAAGAATATTTTTGGTCATTTCTGCAAAATCCTCATCACTCATCCTCGATTGTGCATGAGTATCCGGATTCCATATCTTTATGAGCGAAGCCTGTCCCGAGAAAATCATTTCTTTCCTGATCCCTGCATATTCTAGCATTTCCTTTGGTATGCTAATCCTGCCAATGTCAGACAGGCTGATATTTGCGATCTCTTCAAAGTACCTGGATAAATATGCACTCTGGTAAGGATTGTCCTGTGTAAATTTTTTCTTGATCTTTAAAGCTCTTCTTTCCCATTCATGAACAGGATACAGGTTAAGGCACTTCATAAAGGGATCCTTCTCAATAACAAGCTTTATATCCTCACCCAATTCCTTTTTCAAAGGTGCCGGCAAAACACAACGGTACTTTTCATCGAGAAGAACCGTATATTTGTTCGTGAATATTGGCATATAAATAAAATATTTGGGTTTGTAAATATATTAAGTCTTACATTATATTCCAAAATATTACACAATATTACACAATAGAATTTTAACACATTGTTAATAAGTGATTATATTTTGTTAATAACTTTGTTAATAATTGTTGACAATATTTTAATAAAATTGCATTTTGCTTATTATCTGAATGTTATAATGTTGATTTTTTTAGCTTTCATTTTTTAATTTGTTAATTATTTTATATTAATCCGGAACATTTTTAAAATATGCTGATTACATTCTGTTACATAATGACTCTGGTATGATTGGGAAAGATCAGGATAAAGCACAGCAATTAGTTGATATAAAAGATGTTATTAAAGAAAAGAATCCTGGTTTGTACAAAATGCTTCCGGGATTTGTTTTCTGGCTTTTAAAGAAGATCCTGCACCAGGATGACATCAATTATATTTTAACTCATTTTAAGGATTACCAGGGTGTTGATTTTCTTGAGAATGCACTTAAATATATGAAAGTCAGTTACAAGGTTACCGGTTTGGATTGTTTATCTGATGATAATAAATATGTTTTTGTAGCAAATCATCCTTTAGGCGGACTTGAAGGAATGGTATTGGCTTATATCACCGGCAGAAAATTCGGGAAAATTGTACTGCCAGTCAATGATATATTGCTGTATCTCAATAATTTAAAACCATTATTCATCCCTGTTAATAAGACAGCAAGCAGTACCAGGGAAGCAATTAAGAAATATAGTGAAATATACAGTTCTGATGTACAAATAATTATGTTTCCTGCAGGATATGTATCGAGACGTTCCGGTGGTTTGATTAAAGACAACTTCTGGGAAAAAAGCTTTTTGAAAAAAGCTATTGAACATAAGCGTTTTATCGTACCAGTTTATGTAAAAGCAAGGAATTCGAACTTATTCTATACCATTGCCAACCTGAGAAAATTTTTGGGAATTAAAGCGAACATTGAAATGTTTCTTTTGCCCCATGAAATGTTCAGCAGAAGTGACCTTCCGTTTAAAATAATTTTCGGGAAGCCGGTTCATTATGATTTTTTTTCCGGTCAATTCAAACTTGCCGATTGGACTGATAAAATCAGACAATACGTATATACGCTTGATAATATTGACGTTAAATCATTTGAAGAATTAAATAAATCCTGAAAAGAAATTTTTCAGCCAGTTTACCGTATTATCCTATAATTAAGTTGAAAGTCTGATGAAACCAATCATTTCTCCGGTTCCCAAAGAACTACTTGAAACTGAACTTACTGACGATAAATTTGTAAGGCCGACAAATAATATATCCAACCGGATTTATATTATTTCGGGAAACGATTCACCATCTGTCATGAGAGAAATAGGACGATTGCGTGAACTCACATTCAGAAATGCCGGTGGTGGATCAGGAAATGAGATTGACGTTGATGAATTTGATTACGGCGATCACGCTTACCAGCAGTTAATTGTCTGGAATCCAAAAGAAAAGGAAATTGTCGGCGGTTACAGGTTTATCAAATGCCGGCATGCAGCTATTGACAAAGATGGCAAACCTATTCTGGCTACCAGTGAATTATTCGAATTTTCCGATGATTTCAGAAATATTTATTTTGATCAATCCATCGAATTAGGCAGATCATTTGTCCATCCTTCTTACCAGTCTTCAAGGACCGGACGTAAAGGTATTTTTGTCATGGATAACCTGTGGGATGGTATTGGTGCAGTGCTGATAAATAATCCAGACATTCACTACTTATTTGGCAAAGTGACCATGTATCCTCATTTTCATGTATTTGCACGAGACCTGATCCATTTGTTCATTAACAGGTACTTTGCTGATCAGGCAAACCTTATTATTCCTAAGTTCCCGGTAAATTATCATAATGAATTAAGTGCACTGGAAGAAGTACTTCACGGGAAATCATATAAGGATGATTACAGGTTGCTCTCCAAGGCAGTCAGGTCTTTGGGTGAAAACATCCCCCCTCTGCTTAATTCATATATGAATTTGTCTCCAAGCATGAAATCATTTGGTACTTCCATCAATCAACATTTTGGAATGGTTGAAGAGACGGCAATACTTATCACTTTAAAGGATATATATTTCGATAAGATTTTTAGGCATGTAAAAGATTATAAAGCCCCGGGCAGGTAAACATTTTGAAAATCTGAAGATTTGAAGATTAAGCCTTATTCGAAAAATAAAAATCATTAGGAGAATTTATATGTTATAAACATTTCCAAATCCTCAAATTTCCAAATCTTCAAATTAATATGCTCTTTCCTTTTTCCCCTCAATATAATTGATGTAAGAAGTATTCACCACCTTATTCCCGCCCGGTGTGGGATAATTACCGGTGAAATACCAGTCGCCGGTATGCCCGGGACAGGCAACATGTAAATTGTCCACAGTCTGATAAACAATGCAGACTTCTGACTTGCATCCATCCGGTTTCAGCAATTCGGCTATCTTGCGGGATACCTGTTCATAGGTAAATGGCTGATAGATCATTTTTACATAATTGACTATCTTTTCTTTAGGCAAATTTTCCTGGCTTTTTGATTTATGGTATACTTCATTGATCACTGACTGAAGTTTATTTTCTTTCAGAAGTTCAATGGCCGCATTGAAAGCCACGAAATCACTCAGCCTGGCCATATCAATCCCATAACAATCGGGGTACCTGATTTGGGGTGCTGACGAAACAATGACTATTTTCTTTGGTTCCAGGCGATCCAGTATTTTCAGGATACTCTGTTTTAAGGTTGTACCCCTGACGATTGAATCATCAATGATTACCAGGTTATCAGTTCCTTTCCTGATTGTATCGTAAGTAATATCATAAACATGTTCTACCATGTCGTTCCTACCCTTGTCCTGTGCAATAAAAGTCCTGAGTTTGGCATCTTTTATTGCGACCTTTTCGACCCTGGGTCTTTTGAGAACGATCTCCTGTAAATCTTCATCACTAAGATCTTTCCAATGTGAAACTATTTTTTCCTTTTCAGCTTTAAGCATTTTATATTCAACACCTTTCAACATACCGTAAAAGGCAATCTCTGCAGTGTTGGGTATGTATGAAAAAACAGTATTGTCCACATCCTGATCAATGGACTCCATAATAGCAGGAACAAGAAGTTCCCCGAGTTTTTTCCGTTCCTGGTAAATATCTTTATCACTTCCCCTTGAAAAATAAATCCTTTCAAATGAACAGGATCTTTTTTCCTGGGCTTCTCTTACATTCGTTTCGGTAATTCTTCCATCTTTCTTGATTATCAATGCATTTCCTGGCTGTAATTCTTTAACGTCCTCACAAAGGACATTAAAAGCTGTCTGGATAACAGGTCTTTCCGACGTTACAACAGCTACTTCATCATCATGGTAATAAAATGCTGGCCTGATACCCCATGGAACACGTAAAACAAATGCATCTCCATGACCAACAAGTCCGGCAATGGTATATCCTCCGTCGAAATCACGGGTCGATTCCCTCAGTATCCGGGCAATATCTATTTTATGTTCCAGCTCCTTTGGTTCAACAAAACCTTCATGGATCAGTCTTTGGTTTTCGTTATCCAGGTAATGACCAATCTTTTCGAGGATTGTTACAGTATCAGAATAATCCCTTGGGTGCTGACCAAGCTTAACCAGTTTGTTAAATAATTCATCAACATTGGTCAGGTTAAAGTTCCCCGCCAGCATAAGGCTTCTGGAACTCCAGTTATTCGCTCTGATAACAGGATGCACATTTTCAATACCGTATTTACCATAGGTACCGTACCTGACATGACCAAGGTAAAGCTCTCCGGCAAATGGAAGATGTTCCTTTGCCCAATGCGGATCAGCCACAAGGTCATGGCTTTTATGTTCTATCTTATTAAAATGAGAGTATATTTTGCTGAATACATCCCTGATGGGTTCCGGCTGGTTGGTGCGTTCGCGGTGCATGTAATTTACTCCCGGTGCCATGTCAAGCTTTATATTTACCACCCCTGCACCATCCTGGCCCCTGTTATGCTGCTTTTCCATGAGCAGGTATAGTTTCTGCAGTCCATACATCCAGGTATGATATTTCAGATGATAATACTCCAACGGTTTAAGTAACCTCACCAGTGCAATACCACATTCATGTCTGATAGCATCAGTCATCGTATGAATTTATTTTTTCAGTTATTTTTAATTTTTGTAACAATACAGGTCATTTAGAATGAAGGACGGGAGAAAAATATGCCGGGAAATGCTTCTTTGAAAAGATTGAGACAAACAGAAGAAGTAATATCGGTAACGGGGGCAACCACCCCATGATTTCTGAATCCTAATTCACGCAAGCCTTCCCCAAATCCAAAACGGGTAGCTTTCTGCTGTTTAAGTTCAAACATCTGGGTGATAAATATCACGACAAAAGTACATCAAATTCCTGAGTATAAAAAACAGTTTCAATTTCTGATCAGCATCTTTTGCTCATCTTGCGTTAATATTTAAACGCTTAAGACGCCATAGTCACAATTTCTGAATTCTTTTAGCTTCCGAGGATAAGGAACAGTGAACTTCCGATTCCAATTCCTGAAATCAGGAGGTTAATATCACGCATCCTGATATTAAAGACATTAACAAGTACTGAAATCACAAGACAAATGACAACAGTTACCAGCAGTTCGCCCCATTCTAGTCCCAGATTATATGCAAATGTAATAAGGCCATGATTTCCGGGAATCCCGGAAGATAATGTTCTTGCAAGAATAAGCGATGCTGACAATGAAAACAGGATAACCAGGAAGTACCTGGCTAAATGTTGCCTGGCTGAAGGGTTATCGCTCTTCTGGAAAATATTTAACAATGAAGCAAGAAGGATTAAGCATGCCGGCAGATAAACAATAGCAAGAGGAATGGGTTTGTTATCAAATATTTGAAAAAAAATGAGTGACAACAGATCACCTGCAATAAAAGCGGTAAACAATACCAGCAGCTTTTTCCACAACTTATACGAATAAACTGAAAATACTACCGTTATTAATAGGATGTTAACATAACCTGAAGCCGAAGAGATATGCTTAAAACCAAGCTGGAAATAATCCTGAAACATCATACTGATTTTCTGACAAAGGTAAAATTTTGTACTTTTACTAAAATCTGAGTTTGTAAAGTTTATAAAGTTGAAAGTTAAAAGGAATAAAAATTTTAATAATTAATATATCCTGTTGCCTGATGATTGATACCGGATATGTTTTCTTATGGCTTACAGTCTAAAAGCCTACAGCCTAAAGGTCTGAGTATTTACAATTTTTTAAATAATAATAATTTAAGGTAAAAGATGATGGGGATTATTGGTGTGATATTAATCCATTTATTAACGGCTTCATCAATGACGCATCCCCTCCATTTATCAGTGACTAATCTTGATTTCAACAACGAATCAGGAACATTTATCGTGGCCGTAAAATTTTTTACTATGGATTTGGAAGATGTGGTATTAATGCAAAGCAATGAAAAACTGAATCTTGGAAAACAGGACGAATTAAAAAACAGCGCTGAATTGATCAATACCTATTTTTTAAAAAATTTTGGTATAATATTTGATAATCAATCATATAGAAAAGCAGAACTAAAATATAAAGAGAAAAAAAATGTTGACGATTCAACCTGGTTATATTATGAATTCAGCAGACCGGCAAAAAGTAAATCAATGACCATCAATACATCATTGTTATTTGACCTGTTTCCTGACCAGACTAATCTCGTCATCTTAAAATACCTTGAGAAGAACGACGGCGCCGAACTGAACAAGGATAATAAGTCGTACACTTTTTATTTTGAGTAGGCTGATGAGGAAAATCATACTAAATATTTTATTTATTCTGATTTGTCTGCCTGTATTTGCCACACATAACAGGGCCGGCGAAATTACTGTCAAATATATCAGTCCGTTAACTTATGAGATCACCCTTACTACCTATACATACCGTTTAAGTCCGGCTGACCGTCCCCAGCTTGAGGTTAGCTGGGGTGATAATACCACATCAATTGTTAACAGGCATGATAAAATTCTGCTTCCCGATTTTTACAATCAAAACATCTATTATGGAACTCACACATTTCCCGGACCGGGCATTTACCAGATCATGATGCAGGATCCAAACAGGAACCTGGGGATTGGGAATATTCCCAACTCGGTGAATATTGTCTTTGCTATAAAAACCACCCTTATCATCAATCCAGTTCTTGGGGAAAACAGTTCTCCCATTTTACTAAAAGCTCCCATTGACAAGGCCGCTCTTCATCACATTTTTATACACAACCCTGAAGCATTCGATCCCGACGGTGACAGTTTATCATACAAACTTACAACATGTTTAGGAGAGAACGGAGTACCTATTGCCGATTACACCATTCCACCTTATGATCATAAGTTTTATGTAGATTCCATTACCGGTGATCTTGTCTGGGACTCACCCACACAGGTTGGTAAGTACAATGTTGCCATGCTCATTCAGGAATGGAGAAAGGGACAAAAGATCGGAACCATTGAACGTGATATGCAAATTGAGGTGTACGATGCTGATAATAATCCTCCTGTAATAGCTCCTATGAAAGATACCTGTGTTGAAGCGGGTACTTTGCTCCAATTCCCGGTTTCGGCTACTGACCCTGACGGGAATTTCATCAATTTAACGGCAATCGGTGGCCCTTTTCATTTTCAACCCGATTCTGCTATATTAATTCCGGGCATTAACCTCCCCGGGCATGCCACTGCTACTTTCAAATGGCAGACAGATTGCTCCGATGTGAGAAAACAACCGTACCAGATAGGATTCATCGCCGAAGACACACTTACCAGTCTTCAACTCGTGGATATTAAAAATGTGGATATCACAGTTGTTTCACCTGCTCCCAAAAACCTTGCATTACAACCTACCAATAATTCCATTCTCCTGACCTGGGATCATTGTATATGTCCAAAAGCTAACGGATATGAGATTTACCGGCATGAAGACAGTATCGGATATTCACCCGGTTATTGTATTACCGGAGTACCTGCATCGACAGGTTATGTCAAAATCGGTGAAGTTTCCGGGCTGAATAACATCTCATTTAACGACAATAATAATGGTCTTGGGTTAGTACAAGGCATCGAGTATTGTTATATGGTTGTGGCTACTTTTCCTGACGGAGCCGAAAGTTATCCTTCCGAAGAACACTGCACACATCTTGTGAGGGGAATACCTGTCATTACTAATGTAAGTGTTAAAACTACCAGTAAAACCAACGGGTCTATGTATATTGCATGGTCGAAGCCATCCCAGCTTGATACCATTGCCCTACCAGGTCCGTATGTATATCTTATTTACAGATCAAATGATTACTGGGGTAATTCGCTTCATCCGATTGATTCCCTTTACCTGAAAGGTCTTAACGACACTATCTATAATGATACTTTGCTGAATACCCTTGAATCGCCATATAGTTATAAGATCGAACTATATGAGAATCAACCCGACTATCGCATTCTTATCGGCGCACCACAAGTGGCATCCTCAGTATTCGTCAGCATTGCTTCAGGTGACAATCAGCTTGCTCTTCATTTTAATGAAAATGTTCCCTGGATTAATACAAAGTTCGTGATTTACAAAATGAACAATCTCACCGGTCTGTATGACTCCCTTGGAATTTCCGACAGTCTGGGCTATGTGGATATTAACCTTAAAAACGGCCAGAATTATTGTTACAAAGTCAAAAGCATCGGTAATTATACCATCAGCGGACTGATTGATCCGATAATAAATTATTCACAGGAAGCCTGTGCTGTACCATTAGATACAGTGCCACCGTGTCCCATTGAAGTAAATTTAGCGGAACATTGTCCTGAATATATGAATATCCTGAACTGGGTAAATCCGAATACCTGGTGCTGCAACGATGCAATCAGGTATAACATTTATTATTCCCCAACGTCAAATGGCACACTGAATCTGATCGCAAGCATTGATTCCGTGTCACAAACAACATTCTATCACGTATTTAATGAAAATGTTATTTCAATTGCCGGATGTTATGCTGTAACAGCAATTGACTCGTTTGGAAACGAAAGCAAGAAGGTGAAGGTTTGTATAGATTCCTGCGCATCTGATTACAGACTTCCCAACGTATTCACACCGAATAACGATGAGTTTAACCAATTATACCAGCCAGTTTTCCCATATCATTTTATTGAGAAAGTAGATATGAAAATTTTCGATCGTTGGGGAATATTGGTCTTTAAGACAGAAGACCCTAATATTAACTGGGACGGCAGATACCTCAAAAACAACAAACTGGTTACTGAAGGAGTATATTATTATGTTTGTGATGTTTATACCATTCGTCTTTCCGGTTTGGAGCATACCACACTTGTTGGATTCATCCATGTATTTACTGGAGGAAAAAAATCGGGGAAATAATAATGATTTAAATATTTCAGATAAATTAGTATGTACATTATTGTAAAACAATATTTTATGGCGGTCAGGATTTTTACGATTCTGATATGTCTGTCAGCACCATTTGCCACATTTTGCCAGCAAAACGGAGAATATGACGATTACTTTGCCGGACTGGCATCCCTTGAATATAAAAACTACGATCATGCGATTGGTGATTTCACAAAAGCGCTGGAAACAAACAAGAATGAGTATTCTGTTTATTTGAACAGGGCAGAGTCATATTACAGTTTACATAAATTTGATCTGGCAATAACAGACTTCAGAAAAGCAGACCAACTGAGGCCGGGAGTAGCAACATACCGTATTGCCTGTTGTTATGCAGCACTGGGAAACACAAAAGAAGCAACTGCCAGCCTTGAAACCCATCTCAGATCTGAATATAAACTACCTGAAAGTAAGATAAAACTGGACAAATCATTCACCGGAATTGAAAATTCTGCCGAATGGAAGAACCTGTGGTTAAATGACTGGTACAATAAACAGGAGCAGGCCCTTGCAGATGCTAATTATCTACTGAGTAACAAAAAATATAATGATGCCCTGGAAACTCTTGATAACCTGCTCTCGCAAAAGAAAAAATTTTCAGAGGGATATTACCTGAGAGCAAAGGTATTTGAGCTTCTGAACGATGATAAAAATGCTTTGACTGATTACTCTGAAGCCATCAATAACAATAAAAATAACCCTGGATATTATATTGACAGGGCAAAATTGTACATCCGTCTTGAAAAATATCAGCAGGCTCTGGCTGATCTGAATAAAGCCCTTGACCTTGAACCACTCAATATTCACTTATATCCTGATATTGCCATGGTACAAAGTAAGATGAAGGAGTACAAAAAAGCCATTGTTAATCTTGAATTATATCTGAAATTCTTTGACCATGATGACGCCTGCCTTTGCCAGGCTGGAGTTTGCCGTTTTGATCTTCAACAATATGATGCAGCTATTGAATATTTTAATCAGGCACTGGAGCTGAACAAAGGTGTTGCAAAGTATTACAACAGCAGAGCATATGCTTATTCAATGAAGAATGATTACAAAGATGCAGAAAATGATTTTTCCATGTCGCTCGACCTTTTACCTAAAGACGCCACTGTTTATTATGGCCGGGGCATGGTAAGACTGCTTCTGGAAAAAAAGAATGATGCATGTAAAGACTTTGAAAGAGCGGCTAACCTTGGAAATAATGATGCCGTAAAACAGTTGGAAATAAATTGCCACTGATCCTGATGCAGAATTTGCTTATCATTGAATGAAATAATTCTCTATTTTAAAACCTCTCAGAAAATCCTTTATTGACATTCGTTTTTTACCTGAAATCTGCAACTCTTTTATATTCAGGTATCCATCTTTTGTTGTAATATTCATAAAGGTTTTACCATCTGTCAGAATGGTTCCGGGTTGATGGCCGTGATGTTCGGACGATTTATCAGTTTCAAATATTTTTAGCAGCAAGCGTGTTCCTTTATTGTCAGTAATTTCGGTAAAGGCTGCAGGGTCAGGCGATAATCCCCTTATGAAGTCATAAACAGCTGCAACATCTTTTTTCCAATCAATCCTGCAGTCACTTGTAAATATTCTTGGCGCTGTCTTCAGTTCATTTTCAACAGAAAAATACACAGTTTGATCTTGCCGAGGATAATCACCTGATTTTATTGCATTTAATGTTTTTACCAACAGATTGGCTCCATGAATCATCAGTTTATCATGCAAACTTCCTGCATATTCCTTTTCAGAAATATCTACTGCTTCCCGATAAATAATTTTGCCTGTATCAATTTGTTTCTCAATAAAAAAAGTGGTCACACCTGTTGTTATTTCGCCATTGATAATCACATGGTTGATGGGTGCAGCACCCCGGTAGTCGGGCAATAGAGAGGCATGCAAATTAATAGTTCCTTTCGGGGGCAATGTAAAAACCTCTTCAGGGAGCATCCTGAAAGCGACAACTACGAAAAGATCCGCTTTAAGATCACTTAATTGCATGATAAACTCCGGTGACCTGAGCTTTTCCGGCTGTAAAACCTGCAGATTTAATTCAACAGCTGTTTTTTTTACTTCAGACTGATGCAGGTGCAAACCTCTGCCAGCCGGTCTGTCAGGTGCTGTAACCACACCAACGACATTAAAACCTGCATCAGCAATAACCCTCAGGCAATATGCCGCAAACCCGGGAGTTCCAAGAAAAACAATCCTGAACAAAGGATCATTATTATTTACTGCAGTTTCAATCATATCATTGTAAATTATCAAACCAGCTTTTTTGTTTCTGGTACTTCAGATCTTTTAAAACGGAGGCTTTTACATTAATTGAAAAACTGTACATCTGGTGAGCGCCAAATGGCACCCAGTTGAACTTCATTTCCCAGCAATGTAAGTCACGATAAATATCCACCGTAGTATAAGTCATTTTTTTGCTGTCGAAATCATAACCCGAAGAAAATCCGATCTTCCATTTGGGAGTGAGGTTGACATCACCTGAAAATCGCATAGTCTGAGTCACCTTGGAGACATAAGCCGGTTTTGTATAATTCCAGGAATAATCTACCCGGATTGACCATGGAATATTTATATCAAAATAATCAGGATTATAATCATTATTAGCAGATTGCGGAATATTTTGGTTTGATTGGCCGGTTGTACCGGTCTGGTTTTGCTTATCATTGCTCTTTTTCTTTTCCGGCGCTTTCATTGAAAAACCCAGTGACAGATTTGCATCAGTCAACCTTCCGAAGCTTCTGTTTTTATCATACTCAAATTGATTGATCCTCCTGCCGGCACTATCAATGGCATAAGGATCAAGAGTACCGCCAAATGTGATGTTCAGGTTTTTAAATAAAGTGGTTCGTCCGTTAATAGTTACCGGCGACCAGTTCATTGAATCTTTAAAAACATCATAAGATGTTGATATCGAAAAACTTTCAAGTATCTTTATTTTCTTTTCCTCATTTACTGTGTCATTGGGTGTCTTTACCTTCATTTCAAGGTTATTCCCCAGGTTTAAAGAAACAATTCCGTATTTTTTTGCTGAAATAGGGCCACCATAAATGCCCTGATCAAAAATGGAATATTTCTGTGTATTTCCCAAGGTATCTGACTGAACAGTCTTATAATAAGCGGGATTATCTCTTCCCATACCTGGTTTAAAAGCGAAACTTATTGTCGGATTAAAAACATGCCTGATAGCTTTGATCTTCGAATTTCTGAACAAATACATACCATAAAAAGTCGGGCTGATGCTCAGGTTTAGTGTAGGTGTAACTTGCTGAGCGTATATCAATGAATGAACTGTATTAGTTACCACGCCTCTTGAAATAGTGTCAGTTCCACTGATATGTGTCTGACCATACCACGTTTTATTTATATGACTGGAGTACAACCAGCCGGTGTAATCTACTTTTGGTGTAAGTGTAATAAATTTTAAAAGTTTAAAATTTGCACTTACCGGTATATCATGCTGAAATCCATTATTGAAATCTTTTATTGTTGTTTTCTTGAACAGAAGCGAGTCGTATGTACTGAGCCTGTTATCGAGTTTAGAACTATATGATACCTCAATATTCTCGTACCATTTAAAATCGGAAGTCTTTCCTTTGGTGCGGAACGGATATTGCCTGTTCATATTAAAAGTGAGCGAAGGTAAAGTAAAATCGATGGTTTTGTCAAGGCTATTCTGGGTGTGACGCAGATTGGCGGAAAAATTGAAAATATCTCCCCAGTGTTTACTGAAAGAAATACTCGATGATTTGGTATTGCTTAAGTAAGAACCTGAGTTATAGGTATTGTTATGATCAAAAGCAGTGGAACTGATATTTACATTAGCCGAAAAGGTACGGGTAGGATTTGCCTTTGAATCCTGTATATGCGACCACATCAATGAAAAATCTTTAGAAGTGGAATAACCTCGTAAGCCCTTTTCACCAAAAATATTACTGTAATATTGTGCATCAAGGTAACCGTTAAATACATATCTGTCTTTATAATTTGAATGCATCTTCAAACCCCAGGTGCCTTTTGAATAAATGTCAGCTCTGGTTTGTAAATCAGCATAATCACTCAATGCAAAATAATATCCGCCATTACGAAGAAAAAAACCCCTGTTGGTTTCTTCTCCGTATTCCGGGATCAGAATACCCGATGAGTTTTCCCTTTTATTAGGGAAAAAGCCAAACGGAATACCAATCGGAGTCGGAACATCAGCAATGACAAGATATGCCGGACCTGAAATTATCTTGTCTTTGGGAATTACTTTTGCTTTGGTGAGTGCTATATAGTAATGCGGATTTTCAAGGTCGCAGGTAGTATATTTACCATTCCTGATATTTACAATATCCGTGGATTCCTTTTTGGTCACTTCACTGTGAAGAAATCCCTGTTGCTGCTTGGTAAAACCATTAATTATATACGCTTTCTTTGTCTTGAAATTGTAATACATTTCCGATGCATCAACAACATCATCACCTTCCTTGTAATGAGGTTTCCCACTGATTTTACCTGTAGAATCGGGTCCTCCCCTTGCATATAATTTATTGTTGCCAAGATCAATCTCTATATAATTGGCTTTAAGTTCAATATTTTTATAGTTGATTTGTGCATCTCCGTATAGATACATCATCTTACTGTTAACCATAAAAATAATGGAGTCTTTTGCTTTATAATCTATGGGTGAATCAACCGTATCGGTTTTAGGTTTATCCTTTGCCCGTGAGGCAAGCGAATCGTTTACAGCTTTCATCCTGCTGTTAAAACGATCTGTTGATCCGGTTCCCTGAAGAGCTTTGTTATCAGGTTCTGAAACCTGACCATACCCGGCAGAAATCAGCACAGGAAACCAGATAAATATCGCAACTATTTGAATTAATTTGGAATACAAACCAGATATACTATTTTTGTCTTTTATTTAGTTTTTTACCCGAACTGGTAAAGATGAAAAGAAAATATTGATTGATGTGCGGTGACAACTGAAGAATAATCTTATTTTTCACATTCACTATTTTTTTCACGAATGTCGGAAAAGCAATTAATAATTCGCCTCATGACAATATCCAGGTTATTTACTGATAATCATTACCGAACAACAAACAAACGGATCAAATTATTATTTCTTGTTGTTTTCTTTTTTATCCTTATTATTCCTGGTATTTATTCACTAAATAGTGATAAGTTCGTTGTGGTAATTGATGCCGGTCATGGTGGGCATGATCCCGGAACAAGAGGCCAGCTTGCCCAGGAAAAAAATATCACCTTAGCCATTGCCCTGAAAATTCAAAAGTTAATCATTAATAATCAGCCTGATACAAAAGTTATTCTGACACGAAGTACCGATGTTTTTATTCCCTTATATGAAAGAGCGGGAATTGCCAATAAAAATAATGCTGATCTTTTCATTTCCATTCATGTAGATGGGATTAAAAATCATTCTATTACCGGAACCTCCTCCTTTGTGATGGGATTACATAAGACCGATGAAAACTTTGAAGTCGCAAAACGTGAGAACTCCGTTATATCCATTGAGGATAATCATACTACACAATATGAGAACTTTGATCCTAATTCCGCTGAATCATATATCATTTTTAGCCTGATCCAAAATAAGTACCTCGAACAAAGCCTTTCATTGGCTACAAAAATCCAGAATCAATTCAGAAACAGTTACAGCCGGGTTGATCGTGGAGTAAAACAAGCCGGATTCCTGGTACTGTGGAAAACAACGATGCCAAGCGTTCTGGTGGAGACAGGCTTCCTTACGAATCCTGACGAGGAAAAATACCTGATGTCGGAAGCAGGCCAGGAATTTATAGCAGAATCAGTATATAAAGCTTTTGTTGATTACAAAAACGAGATTCAGAGTAAAACTATTATCAATCATATGGTTGATAAACCCAAAAGTGATACTTTTGTTGAAATTAAAAAACCGGGTTCTCAAAAAATTGCAGAGGTTAAGAGAGACTCAATTAAACAAGAAACTTCAAATATCAGTAAAACATTACCTCTGCCTGAAGAGAAGAAAATTAATAGCAATTTGGTATGCTATAAAGTTCAAATTGCTTCATCACCAAAAAAATTAGGTACAGATCCAAAACTGTTTAAGGGAATAAAGAATGTTGAAGAAAATTATTATGATGGTAGCTATAAGTACACCATAGGTAATGAAACCAATTATGATAAGATCAATATATTGCTTAAAACTACCCGAAGGACTATTCCCGATGCTTTTGTTATTGCAATAAAAAATGGGCAGAAAATCCCATTGAAGGAAGCCCGTAAACAATAAAAATAAGGTGTAACTTTACACTGAAAAATATCAGATTTTGAAAATAAAAAAAGAAATAATTATTGGTTTAGTTGTTATCGCCTCACTTTGTTTATTGGTTGTGGGATTTAATTTTCTGAAGGGAAGACTCATTTTTCAGAACAATCGTATTTATTATGCCGTATACAATAAAATAGGAGGATTGATTACTTCCAGTCCTGTCCTGATCAACGGCTTCAAAATTGGACAAGTTAATGATATTCATTTTCATCCTGATAAATCCGGAAGGTTGGTAGTTGCGCTGCTTTTGAACTCCGATATACAAATTCCGGAAAATTCAATCGCTAAAATATACAGCCTTGACCTTATGGGAACAAAAGGCATTGAGATTACCTTTTCCGACTTACACGGCTATCTGCATCCCGGTGATACTCTTAAGACATCTATTGAAAGAGAACTGAAAGAAGAAGTAAATGCCCAGATGATTCCTTTAAAGAATAAAGCCGAAGAACTAATGAGTACTTTTGATTCTCTTCTTACAGCTTTCAATAGTGTATTTACTGACAGTGTAAGAGAAAATCTTAAAAAATCGTTCTTTAGTATTCGTCAGGCTGTTCAAAACATCAGCCAGACAACCGGAGCAGTCAATAGTCTTGTTATAGGCCAAAGCAGCAGGATAGCCGATATTTTCACACAAATACACAATATAACTGAAGCTATTAGTAATAGCAGTAAAGACATATCAAAAATAATAAGTAACTTTTCTTCCATAAGCGATTCACTGACTAAAATCAATTTTACCACTGTAATAAGGAATACAAACAGTACACTTATTTCCCTGAACGAAGTCATTTCGAGGATTAACAGGGGCGAAGGTACCATTGGCCTGCTTGCTAAAGACGATCAGTTATATCACAACCTACAGAATTCGTCGGCAGAACTTTACAAGTTACTGCAGGACATCAGGGAAAACCCCAAAAAGTATCTTCATTTTTCACTGATCAGTTTTGGAAAAGATAAAAAACAGAAAGATATTTCAGCTAATCAGTCTGACGCTAAACTTCAGCACGATTCTTTCTACTCAATTCAGATTATGTCAGGTAAGACATTTATTCCTTCCGATTCTCCTGTTTTTACAGGATTAGACAGTGTTTTTGTTTTTAACAATAACGGTTATTTCAAGTACCTCACGGGATATACACATAACATAGACAGCATTTATTCTATTAAATCAAGGATTAAGTTGCTTTTCCCTGATGCTTTTATTGTATCTTTCAAAGAAGGCAAACAAGTTCCTTTATTCTGACCATCCTAAGGTATTTTCAAAGTAATGATTAAAAGCCGTTCAGACTACTTAACTGCCAAGATATCCTGATAAATGAAAGGTTTTTACTTCACTGAAATCAATGCTGTTATTATTTGCAACAATCACGGGTACGTACCCCAGGGCAAGCCCTGGACCCAAAGTTCCGCAGCAGAGCTACGGGGTATTTACCCTCCGACTTTGTCGGGATGATTCGACTTAAAATTTTCACTTCACTTTGTTCCTGAAAATTTAGTCTCATGAATAAAATTAGGTTGTAAAGTTTCAATGTAATTAATCAAAAAACTGCATTGAAATAACTTTCATATTTTCCCTTCAGTCCTCAGTTAAATATAGATATTCTCAAATCGCATTTTAATAAGTACATCAATACCGGCACTATTGTTCAGTTTAATATTTTCCATGGGGTGAACCATATGGCACTGATTCATTAAGAATCTCAAATTCTTCAGCAGATATTTGCTGAATTTATGAGAAAAGAAAAGCCCGTCTCACAAAGAAACGGGCTTTTCACTAATATTTATCTTATCATTATTTTGTAACAGTCATACTTTTAATTCCGGTAAATTCATCCGTAATCAGTTTATAATAATATACTCCTGATGCAAGGTTTTCATTGACAGAAACCTTATGCAGACCGGCTTTCATATCATTGGAAATCACTGTGGATATTTGTTCACCGGCAACATTATAAATAATCAGATCAACATGAGAATCCTTTGGAAGGTTAAAACTGATTTCAGTCACATCCCTGAAAGGATTAGGAGTATTCTGGTACAATTCAGACATAACACTCTGGTTAGAGTAGGTAGCCAGTTTACCAACCACACTGATTGCATCGGTAGTGAAATATTGGTTACCTTCAGTCCAGCTGATAACATTAACATTTTCTTCAGTATTGGTTGACTGACGCCATATTTTAATAGTATAAACACTGCCATTCGGACATCCTTCATTATCCTGTGTAATAGCATCATCACCAAATATTGCAATAGCCATATTAGATGAAGTAAATGTACCAGATCCGACCAGGGTATTACCGGAAAACACACCAATTTCATCGCCAATCTCAGGTAATTTATCCCAGGCATTCAATGGAATACACAGAGTCATATCATTGCCGGTATTAAAGTTGCTGATAAAATGAATATGTGTTTCTTCCCAGGGCGCATTTTTATCGATCTGGTCAGGAGTATTTGCTAAATAATATAAAGTACAGGCTGTACTTACTTTAATTTTATATCCTTTACCAGGATTCATAGTAACTATCTGATTGATTCCGTAAAATGGCCACCAAACTTTCCCATCTTCGTCTTTAACAATAACAACATTTGAATAAATCCCTGCCAGTTCAGTAGTAATAGCGTCCGGATTCCTCCTGAGATATCCAATAAAATTATAACCTGCAGTCAGGCTGATAGGTGTCGACTGGGCATGTACGGCACTTCCGGTAAGATTAAGTACAGCCGGGCCACTCATTTTATACTGATATCCCTGACCAACATGCAAATTACCAATCTGATTAATAGGTGTCGGTATCGCCCACCAGAATACATTGCCTAATTGATCTTTAACTATGATCAGGTTAGCAATAACATCAGCATCAGCAGTCATGATCGTTTGAATATTACCAGTAATATTCAGATATGTAGAGAACATTCCCCAACCGGTTCTCATTGGGATATCCTGATTTTCAGTATTAGTAACGACAACAGCATCACTGGCTGAGCAACCGTGAAGCGTAACTGTAACAGAATAAGTCCCCACATCAGGTGTATTATAAGTCTGAGTTGTAGCGCCTGAAGACCATAAATAAGCATCATAACCAGCGCCGGCATCAAGTATCAGTGTTTCAGGAAATAATGTATTAATAGTATTTAAAAATGGATTATATGCAGTAAGATCAGTTACGAATGTGTAGTTAGTAGTTGAATTAACACAGCCATGAACATCAGTGTATGTATAAGTAACAGCATATGGTAATACATTGGCAGTGGAAGGGTTAAAACTGGCTGTTCCATTATGGTGATCCGTTAACATACCAGCAACAACCGGAGAAATACTGTAAGAACCGCTTGCACCAGAAGGGTTACCTGTCAAATTCTGAACAGAACTGTTAAGACAAACTCCGGAGGCTAATCCTGAGAAGGTAGGTGTAGGTAAGAACCAGGTATGAATGGTATCGGTACGTGTATCATTTCCGTGAGCTACGTCATAAGCATAACTAACATTACTGGTGAAAATATAAGTTCCTGCAGCAGCCAGATTGGCTGTTGTGGCAAATGTATGATTAATGGAAGAGCTAACATTGAAATCTGCAGCAAGAGTAATGGTTTCAGTAATCACAGGACCTGCATTTACAGAATATGAAACATTGATTGGAGTACCCATTGAAATTACATCACCTGAAACATTGGTAATAGTAATATTAACAGGCTCATTTGCTGAATGGTATCCTAAACAGGCTTCTACAGGAGTGACTAAAGCTGTAACTCCAAGGTCGCTTGCATTCACTCTCTTCAGCATTACATCATCAAGCATCATATATTGTGCATCAATCGTCAAATTTCCGGTTGCTTTAAATCCAAAATAGTAAGTTCCTGTTGCCGGAGCCACAAATTTCTGCATTGCGTATGCATAGTTTCCATTAGTAACCACATTATTGAGGTTAACAAGTAAAGTGTTCATTGAAGCAGCATTCTGACCGGTGCCATAATAAACATCCATATTCTTGGCGGTTGCCCAAGCCGGCCAGGTAGCATACCAGAAATTCATTTCATAAGTCTGACCTACCGTCAAATTGAAACATTTTGTAAACAACCAGTCGTTACCGCTTCCAAAAGCATATGCATAAGCATAGGCACTAATTCCGGTATGTGAATGACCGGCATCCCATAACCATGAATTACCGTCATTATTGGCATTCTGTATCAACCAGTTTCCTGTGGAAGTAACTTCAGTTTCAAAACTGGTAAAATAAACAGAACTGAGGTTATCATAAATATTATTAACAACATAGCCATTATAATAATCATTTGTTGCATCACCGTCACCTGTCAAAACTACCCATGCGTTGATTGTTCCACCAGCAGTAAAATCTTCTGTATTGTTAAACTGAATATTGACAGTAGTCATTGATCCGATAGCCGGAGTAGTATACAATTTGGACATAATGGGCCCTGAATTCTTTTGATAGTAAACCCAAAAGTTGGAAATAGGAGATGTTCCCCAGTTTTTAACCTGAACTGTAACATGATCACTTGCAGTAAGATCACAACTAGTAACAGGAGCAACAATTTTCTCAAGTGAGGCATCTAATGGAAGTTTCTGGCGTAATATCAGGTTATCGATGTACGAAATATTTCCGGAGTACGCATTTGAAGCCTGGAGTGCAAGTTCGAAAGTAGTTCCGGCATAAGCACTCAGATCATATCTCAGATTTTTCCAAACCGGAAGACCATAGGGTGATGGAATAAAATCTGTAACACCATTAATATCACTGATAGCAACTCCATTTACCAGTACATGGAACCATGTATACCCGGGCCCATCCACATATTCCTGCTTCAGACTGAATAACATTTCAAGGCTTGAAAGGCCTGTAGCATCCACCAGACAGGTAGTGGCTGAAGCAATATGGCTTGCATTATCAGTCCAGGCTTGTGATGAAGTTGTACCGGTGGATGATGACCCGCCAATCCATGTTGAACCATCTAAACCTTTCATAACAAGAGCACCACCTGCAACTACTGTTGGTGAAGCAGCAGTACCATTACTCAATCCCAAATTGGCAGGAGTTCCGCTAAAGTTTTCAGTATAGGGGAAAGAATTAATAGGACTTACACCTGTATTAGTCAGTGTAAATGTCTGTGTATTATTACTTAATGTGTAATTATGGCTGAGAACAATTGTATAAGGCCCGGCTGATAAATTAGCAAGCGTTGCAAAAGTATGGTTAAATGTAGCAGCGGGCATCAGGTTACCTACAGTTACTAACTCAGTAACAGGCGGGTTAGCGTCTATTGCATAACTCACATTAAATGTTCCTGTAATAGAACTGGTACCAGTATTTTCAAGTTGGATGGTGACCGGTTCTGCATTGTTCAGATTGCAACCTCCTAATACCGGAGTTAACCAGGTAATGCTCATACCGACAGGATTGGAACAGTTGTATATATTCACATTATCAAAAGCAAATCCCTGGTGGTCATTATTATTAGCATCAGAACCAAATACAAAACGTAATTTAACATTCGGCATTCCACCGGTTCCATTGAGCAAATAATTTGCTGAAACCCAACCTATGGTGCTGTTCCAGCAATTTGTAGAACCAGTCCAGCTTAATCCCGAGGCCGATCCGTTATACCAGTTTCCCGGATCACCAATCGAACCTAATGTAGTCCAGGAAATGCCGCCATTAGTTGAATATTGTAAAGCAGCTCCATCAAAATTAGTTTCGGCATCAGCCCAAATATCAAAAGTAATTTCCGGACAAGCAACAGTAGTAAAGTCGAAACATGGACTTTCCACCCAGGATTGTTCACTATTGTTATACCATCCATTCAGGTTGGTCTTATAAAATCCATCACCTGCAGATTTATAAGCAGGTAAATAAACGTATGGTGGAACTCCTACGTCCCAGCTTGAATTTGAACCACCGGCCAACCATGAGCCATTTCCGCTGTCAAAATCCTGCAAATAAGGAAAGGTATTTACGACACCATATGAATATACAGTCAGGTAAGAAGTATTATTAGTATTGTTTGCATCGCCTGTAATATTGGTCCAGGCAACAATATTATATGCCTTATGTATGCTAAAGTTCTCAGCTATGGGAAAAGTATAAGAATATGTACTACCGGCAGGAAGACCAACAGTAAGGTTCACTGAGTGAACTGGACCACCATCAATGGTATATTTAACATCAAATATTCCAACCGGATTAGTACCATAATTTTTCACAAGAACCTGAACATGTTCATTCGATCCCAGTCCGCAACCTGAAACAGGAGCTGTAATTGCCATAACACCAAGATCAGTAACCGTTCCCGGTTTTTCATGAATGATCAGGTTATCTATCAAAGCGGCATCTCCAAATCCGGGGACGCTGGCATCGTTATATTTACAACTTGATTCCAGTGTAATGGTAAATGTTGTGCCGGCATAAGCGCCTAAATCAAAATATTTTGTTTGAAAAGGGTCACTTTCCTGTGTACCGGGATTAAAATTAATTACTGAATTTTCATCGGCTACAGGAGTACCGTTTATCAGCACCCTAAACCAGCTGTAAAGCGGTGAATAGCTATAGGTTTGTTGCAAATCCAGAACTAATTCAGGATGAGTCATCACACCAGCATTAACAGTGCAAGATACTGCTGAAGCCTGATGTAAAGTATTATCAACCCATGCATTGGTAGATGTAGTAGTTGAAATTCCGCCAGTCCAGCCTGAAGCACCGCCTCCGGTCAGTATTAATTCCTGGTTTGCATAATAAGCTGACGACTGTGAGGATGAATTCAGAGTGAAATAAACACTGCCATTGGTGTTAAAATTCTCTGTTACCGGTGGTATGATCGGGCACTGAGCTGTTACATACAATCCTGATAACAAGACTAATAAACTTATCACTAAAACTTTTTGTATCAAGTTTCTCATAGCTGAAAGATTTTATTTATTAAAAAAGCTAATATACAAACTTATTTTATTTCAATTATTATTGGAAAGACAAAAATTCTTATAATCCTGCAAAGGAAATAATTTAAACTTACAAAAAAACATGGAAAAAAATATATACTATTAAATTTCAAATCGTTATATCAGACTAATTTTTGTTTTTATAAATTTATGTTATTTTTTCAAAAATACATATTTTTATTTACAAAACAAAATATATCAAATTTCGAATACTTATATAAAAAACCTTTAGAAATATTAAGTTCCAATAATCAATATCTAGCTAACTACTTGTTTAACAAGGTCAGCCGCTTCTTTTAAAGTGATTGCAGAAAAAACCTTCAATCCGGAGTTATCAATTAATTCTTTTGCTTCACTGGCATTGGTACCCTGGAGTCTGACAATGACCGGAACATTAATACTTCCGATTGATTTATAGGCATCAACCACACCCTGTGCCACCCTGTCACAACGTACTATTCCACCAAAAATATTGATCAGAATTGCTTTTACATTATTGTCCTGTAATATGATACGGAAACCTGCTTCAACTGTCTGTGCATTTGCGGTTCCACCCACATCAAGAAAATTTGCCGGATCACCTCCGGATAACTTAATAATATCCATGGTTGCCATAGCCAACCCGGCTCCATTGACCATACATCCTACATTTCCATCCAGTTTCACAAAGTTAAGATTATGTTTTCCTGCTTCCACTTCCGTAGGATCTTCTTCTGAAAGATCTCTCAGAGATATATAATCAGGATGGCGAAATAATGCATTATCATCAAGAATGATCTTGGCATCAGCAGCAAGTATCCGATCGTCAGCCGTTTTAAATAAAGGATTTATTTCAATCATCGAAGCATCACTGTTCTCAAAAGCATGGTATAACAGCGGGACAAACTTCACCATCTCTTTAAATGCTTTACCTGATAAACCAAGGTTAAAAGCAATCCTGCGTGCCTGATAACCCTGAATCCCGAATTTTGGATCAACTTCTTCCCTGAATATCAAATGAGGTGTTTTTTCAGCAACAGCTTCAATATCCATTCCTCCTTCGGTAGAGTATAAAATCATGTTTCTGCCCCTTGCACGATTGAGTAATACGCTCATGTAAAATTCTTTCGGTTCGCTCTCACCTGCATAAAAAATCCCCTGTTCGACAAGGACTTTATGAACAATCTTACCTTCAGCACCTGTCTGATGTGTAATCAGATTCATACCCAATATTTTACCTGACAATAAGCCAACCTCATCAATTGTCCTGGCAATTTTTACACCTCCGCCTTTTCCTCTTCCTCCGGCATGAATCTGTGCTTTAACAGCCCAGGTATCAGTCCCGGTTTCCTTTTGCACTCTTAAGGCCGCTTCAGTTGCCTGTGCGGGAGTTTCAGCCATGTAACCAACCGGTACTGATACATTGAAGCTCTTTAAAATACCTTTTGCCTGATACTCATGAATATTCATATAACCATTACATCAAAAATTAAGACTCCTAAAACAACAGGAAGTCCAATACTGTTTAAAATATTACTCATTGAAATACTTAAAAAATCGAGGTTTCGAATGTATGGTATTTTGAACTGTCCACAAATTATTATAGTTTATTTTTTCGTTCTTTTGGAAAATTTAACAATTTATTAAATGAGGAAGTTAAAAAACAATGAATTAGCAAGAATTTCGATACAGGATTATCAAGCATCAGATAAAACACCGCTGATCATAGTTCTTGACAATATCAGAAGTATGAATAATATTGGCTCAATATTCCGGACATGTGATGCATTCAGGGTTGAATCACTTTATTTGTGTGGAAATTCTGCCACACCACCACACAGAGACATTCACAAAACTGCCCTTGGCGCTACTGAATCAGTCAATTGGAAATATTTTATAAGTACTTCGGAAGCAATTCGTCAACTTAAAATTGATGGATATACAGTAATATCCATCGAACAAACTGATGGAAGTACAGAGCTACAGGACGTTTGTATAAGCAAAGTATCCAGATATGCTCTTATTTTTGGAAATGAGATAAAAGGAGTTGATGATGCTATTATTGACATGAGTGATTCCTGCATGGAAATACCTCAGTTTGGAACTAAACATTCACTTAATGTTGCCGTAAGTGCAGGAATAATTATCTGGGAATTGTATAATAAAATAAAAGCGGCTCATCAGGAAAAATGAGCCGCTTTTATTCCTACAGTCTATAAGTCTGTAACCTGGCTAACCTGAATTATTTAACTATTTCTTTAAACTTCGGATTATCAAAGAACTTAAAAAATTCCATATCTGTTTTAGCCTTACCTGCCAGAGTAGAATCTTTATCGACGGCCTGTTTTAAATTGGTAAACACACCATTCTCATTCTGCTGGCGGGAAGCAGTGACAGCATAGAGATAATAAACCATAGCATCTTTATCTTTTATATTATCCAAAGTAGTTGATGCACCGCTTAAATCTCCTGAAAGCAGTCTGGCAAGTGCACTGTTAAAAGTCTGCTCGCTTCCGAAATGCTTGATTGCTTCAGCATAATTACCATTCTTTATTGAAATAATACCAAGATTATAATCAGGTTCTTTTCCTGCTGACAAACCAGCTTTAAACAAACTTTCAGCGTCTGTAAAATTACCTCCCATTAATGTTGCAACACCCAGGTTATTTAAAACAATATTGTTGCCGTCAATTTTCTTAGCATCTTCAAGAGCTGCCTTTGCTTCAGGAATTTTATTCTGTTTCAGGTAAACAACACCCAGGTTGTTTTTTCCACGCCAGTCATCCTTATAAATTTCTGACATTGATTTATAAATCTGTGCTTTTTTGTTAAGATCATCTGTTAATTTTGCTGCATACATGAATTCAGCAGGGTTCAGAGAATCTGGTTTGGACGTAGCAAGACGCAGGATAGTCTCATCAGATTTACCGATTATGTCAGCATTAAGATTGAATTTTGACCTGCGGAGTTTGGGTAGTATTTTATCAGCAATTTCCTTAAAAGTGGCAGAAATATTTTTGATTTCTTTATTACGAACTTCAGGATCAGAATACATCTGAAGAACACGCAGCACCAGATCTTTATCTTTTATATCAGATTTCTGCATCAATTCTTTAAAACCATCCCAATCTTCAGTGATTACTTTTTCAGAGATAAGGGCTTTAATGGCTGCAGCTTCATCGGCCAGTTGCTGTTTGGTTTTTTTAACCGGCTTTTTACCTTTCACTTTTTTCTCTTCTTTCATGGTTTGCCCGATGAAACCTGTAGCTGAACCGCCGCGGCTTTTTGAAAGTTTATCGTTTAATGTCCATGGACCGTCAGGTGAAGCAAAAGACGTCACATCAATACCTTTCAACTGAAGACTATCCTTCCTTTCTTTGGACTTCTGAAGGAACAGTTTCATTGCATTGATATCATCTTTCTTCAGTTCGGTTGGTTTAATATCCGATTTCTGGATTGGGTACATGATATCAGCCTGCCTCGAAACCGGAATATTTCTCTGGAACTCATCATTCATCGGATCATAGCTTCCGCCTTTTTTATTTAAATCTTTAACAGTACCAAAAATAGTTTTCCCTTCCAGCCGGACTAGACGTGGAGTTGCAATTATACCATCTGCCACTTTATATGTACCCAGGTCAACAGTCTTATCCTTATAAGATGCTGAGACCTTTACCGAGACCGTTGAAACCTTCATATCATCGGAATAGGCGAATTTATCAGATATGCTGAAGCCTCCACCATTCTCATAATTAATTACTTTCCCATCATTTGCCTGAACTTTCTCACCTTGTAATTTTATCGATTTCAGGTTCTTTTCCCCATTTTCGTATTTCAATACAGGCACAACATTAACAGTCACTTTTTTAGCAAAATACTTTGGAGGAATATTGCCATTTATGCTGATATCGACGTTATCTGCATGCATTTCAAGCATCTTCGGGGTTGCCTCCAATTTGATCAATTGGGCATTTTTCTGCATTTTACTCAGACCACTGCATCCCGTCAATACTAAAAATGTTGCAAGTAACCAGACAAGATTTCTAAAATTCACTTTTTTCATAAAGACATCTTTTTAAATAATTTCCTCAAAAATTGAGGAAGCAAAAATAAAAATATTTTCAGATAATAAAAAGACATATAATTAATAACATACTTTAGATATTTGGAATATAGGCAGATGAAGTTTCCTGGTATAACAATTTAATAAATAGTTTATGCTTTCTGAAACACAATTGTCCGGTAATAATGACAAAACAAACCTTAGGTTCCTCGCTACACTTCGCTTCGCTCGGAACGACAAGCATTTATGGGTGGAAGAGTGGGGTTACTGGATGCAAAGCCTCCAGTAACCCCACTCCCTTATAAATCCACAGAACATCTTGTCATTCTGAGCGAAGCGAAGAATCTCAAACATTTTAGCCAGACATCAGTGTTTCTGGAAAGTTCCTTTCTGACAAAATCATGCGAAGAACCCCAAGGCAAGCCATGACCTCAAATTCCGTCGCAGAGTCATGGGTCAATTACCTTCCAGGTTCACAGAAATGTGAGAAGGGAAATTTTCAGTTTATCTCGTTCCTGAAAATTCAGTCTAACAGATAAATATCAGATCGGCAACTATTTACTTCCGAGACTTAGGTAGAAAATGAAATTCCCCCCGATATTCTCTTCAGTCAGGAGTTATCTGATTCAACAGGGCGATGAGTTTTATATCAATAAGAGGGGGTAAAATTCATATTGTAAAAGGCAAATGACCAGAGATCAGCCATTTCATCAATAATTTTGGAAGTGGGTTTACCTCCTCCATGCCCTGCTTTACTGTCAATCCTGATCAAAACTGGATTTTCACCTTTGTATTTATTTTGAAGAGTGGCAATATATTTAAATGAATGAGCCGGTACAACCCTGTCGTCATGGTCGGCCGTTGTTACCAATACTGCCGGATAATTAACCCCTTCTTTAATGTTGTGCAAGGGCGAATATTTCACCAGGTTATCAAAGCCCTGCTTATCTTCACTTGAGCCGTAATCACCTTTCCATGCCCAGCCAATTGTGAATTTATGAAACCTGAGCATATCCATCACACCAACCTGAGGGATAGCAACTGCAAAAAGATCCGGTCTTTGGTTGATTACCGCACCTATCAGCAATCCGCCGTTTGAACCCCCCTGAATAGTAAGCCTGGCGGGAGAAGTGTACTTCTCTTTGATCAGGTATTCGGCAGCAGCAATGAAATCATCAAATACATTTTGTTTATTCAGCTTTGTACCAGCTTCATGCCACTTCTCGCCATATTCACCGCCGCCTCTGAGGTTTGCAAGAGCAAAAACTCCCCCGTTTTCCAGCCATATCATCCTCGATACGCTGAAATAAGGAGTTTCACTGATATTAAATCCACCGTATCCGGTCAATAATGTCGGGTTCTCCCCATTCAGTTCAATGCCTTTTTTATGTACAATAAACATGGGAACTTTTGTACCGTCCTTGCTTGTAAAGAAAACCTGGTGAGTCTCGTAATTATTCACATCAAAACTCACCTCAGTTTTCATATATTCCTGTGATTTATCGGAAGCTATATCGTATTTAAAAATGATGCCCGGGTTAGTGAATGAAGTAAATGAGTAAAATGCAATATTATCAGCCTTTTTACCATTGAATGCTGACAATGTTCCAATACCGGGAAGAGTGATATTATATTTAAATTTCCCGTCGATAGCATATACTTTCACCTCACTGCAGGCATCCTTCATGTAAACTGTTATGATTTTATCTCCGGCTAATGAACAGGATTGAAGAACATTCTCACTTTCAGGAATAATTGTTTTCCAGTTTGCTTCGGCAGGATTATTCAAATCAATAGCTACCAGTTTGTATCTTGGAGCATTCTTGTTTGTCTTTACCAGCAAAGTACTGCCAATATTATCAATAACACCATATTCATAATCAAAACCGTCTGCTAATTTGACGAAATTCTGCTTTGGATTATTTATTTCTTTATAATACAATGAGTTATTGTCTGAAGTTTCACTTTCGTAAATAATCAGGTATTTTTCGTCTTCGGTTGTTTCAGCACTGAACATCCGTGAAGGAAGATTTCTGTTCTCAAAAACCAGAACATCATCGTCCTGCTTAGTGCCGATCTTATGATAATAAACTTTCTGAAATTCATTTTTCTTAGTTAGACCGGTATTATCTTTTGGTGCATCGTACCTGCTGTAGTAAAAACCATCACCACACCATGCTATTCCTGAAAATTTAACCCAATACAAATGATCAGCCAGGTCATTCCCACTAATAATATCTCTTACCAATATTTCATTCCAGTCAGACCCTGACCTGGCAATGGAATATGCAATTTTCTGCCCGTCTTTTGAAACATTCATCCCGGCCAAAGCAACAGTTCCGTCAGTTGAGAATTTATTCGGATCAAGCACCACCCTGGACTCTTTTGCATCAATACTTTCCTTGGTGTACAGTTCACTCTGGTTCTGCAATCCTTCATTCTTGTAATAAAAAATCCGTCCTCCTTTTTTGAAAGGGGCGGTTATCTTGGGAAAATTCATTATTTTAGTCAGTCTTTCCCTGATTTTATCACGAAATGGAATCTGTTTCAAATAGTTGGTAGTTACCTCGTTTTCTGCTTTCACCCAGGCCATTGTCTCGCTGGAGTTATCATCTTCGAGCCACCGGTAAGGATCTGCTATTTTTATACCAAAATAATTGTCAACTGTATCACATTTTTTGGTCATGGGATAAGCGACTTTTATCCCTGGTAATTTTGTTTGTGTACAGGATAAAATGACTAATAATACCGGGATCATCAACAATTTATTCATAAAACAAGATTTAAATTTACTACTATGAACTTACAACAATTTAATCTCCGTAAAAATATATATTATCCAATTTAATTTATTGATTTTATTCTTACAGACCAAATCAATCGGTATAATCCTCAAATTATCAGGCAAAATATATTCAAAATCAGGCTGAAAGAATGACAAGCTGTTTTGAATTTATTAATATCTCAAATTTTGCCATATTTTACTTTGTACCCACCCCTAACCCCTCCCTGCTAGCCTATTCTTTATACATAAAATATTATCATGCTATAAATCTGATAAATATGTTGATTGTTCATTCTTATTTCTTATCTTCTTTTGCTCGCCCAAAATAAGCAAAAGGGCGCCACGAACGAGAATACAACATGCACTTTTCACACAGGCTTACGCTATCAGGTCTGTGCATGTTGTATTCCGCACCGTTCGTGGACAGCCAACGCACGATGGCTTTCATGGTTAGCTTTTCCAAATTAGAGATTAATTTACATTGTCAATATTCTTATATAATTTACAAAGTTCAATATTGAATGATTTATTCAAATCACATTGAGCAGATTGGTTTCCGCCTCAGATTAATTTGCGTAGAATTCAAAGAAAATTTGTGTGCGAAGGAACTGGCAAGCAGCCCACGAGTACCGGCGGAGGAATTAATATTTATAGGAGCATGCAAATTCCGGTACGGTTTGGGCTGTGTGAAGACAAATTTTCTGTAGAATTCAGCAAATTCATCTGCAGCGGTGACTTTTCTTTGATTACTTTCTTTTGGTAGTTGCAAAAGGAAGTAATAATCAATATTTTAGATTATGTATAAAAAATGTGTATAAAGAGTAGACTTGCTAGCAGGGAGGGGACGAAGGGGAGGGTATATAAATTAATATTATACATTAATAATCAAACACTTAATAAAACTCAAAACAGATTCTGAAACAATCATCATAAAGTATAATAGCAAATTTGTCAGTTAAAAATATTGGCAGTAAATTTGACGGTTGAGTCTTCTTAAATTATAAAAAAAACATTCAGGAACTTAAAATCAAGAGAAATGAAAAAAGCTTGGATTGCTGTTATTATCATTGTTGTATTACTGATCATTATTTACTCGTCGGTAAAAGGAACTTACAACGGAATGGTGACTAAAGGGGAAGAAGTCACCTCGCAGTGGGGAAATGTACAGTCAGTGTATCAACGCAGGGCTGATTTGATCCCTAACCTTGTCAATACTGTAAAAGGATATGCAACACATGAACGGGAGACGCTTACGGGAGTTATTGAGGCCAGGGCAAAAGCTACCAGTGTAACGATTAACCCTGGTGAACTTACCTCGGCCAATCTGCAGAATTTCCAGGAAGCACAGGCAGGTATCTCATCTGCATTATCAAAACTGATGGTTGTGGTTGAACGTTATCCGGATCTTAAAGCAAACCAAAACTTCCTTGAATTACAATCACAACTGGAAGGAACTGAAAACAGGATTTCTGTTGAAAGAAGAAAATTCAATGAAGTGGCAAAAGATTACAATGTGTATATCAAAAGCTTCCCTAAGAATATTTTTGCAGGTATGTTCGGATTTGAAAGCAAGCCTTATTTTGAAGCAGAAAAGGGAGCAGAAAAAGCGCCGAAGGTTGAGTTTTAAATATTTGATAATCTTGCTATGAAAGCCAAAACATTCTTTAAACCTGAAGAACTCATCCTGATTACCGATGCCATCAGGGAAGCCGAGCTGAATACTTCGGGTGAGATTCGCGTGCATGTAGAAAGCAGTTGCAAGGGTGATGTTCTTGACAGGGCAGCGCATATTTTCCAAAAGCTGAAAATGCATAAGACCGCTTTAAGAAATGGGGTGCTTTTTTATTTTGCAGCCATGGATAAGAAGTTCGCTATCCTTGGTGACATTGGCATTAATGCTAAGGTATCGCCTGATTTCTGGAATGATGTAAAAGAAATTATGAAGGGAGATTTTGCAAAGGGAAATCTGACAGAAGGACTGGTTCAGGGAATCCTGATGGCCGGCCAGCATTTAAAACTTCATTTTCCTCATAGTGAAAATGATGTGAACGAATTACCAGACGAAGTTTCTTTCGGAAAATAATTCATCAGGTATTCAGACTTTAGGTTTTTAGACTGTAGATTTTTACAAAATAATCTGAATAATTATTCTGTTAACCGACTAATAAATATCCAATATATTTTAAAATGAAATTAATGAAATCAATTGTATCGTTATATCTGATATTCATGGTATTCTCTGCGTTCTCAGCAGGTGAATTCCCAGATCCCATGAAACCTCCCAGGTTAGTGAATGATTTTGTCAATTTCCTCTCCCCTGTTGAGCAGGCGAAGCTGGAACAAAAACTGATCAGTTTCAGCAACCAGACGTCAACCCAGATATCTATTGTTACAGTTAAATCTTTAAATGGTTATGACGTAGATGAATATGCTGACCGACTGGCAGAAAAATGGGGAATAGGCACCAAGGGTAAGAACAATGGAATAATCATTTTGGTAAAGCCTAAATCAGCCGGTGAAAAAGGAGAAATTTCCATCCAGATAGGATATGGTATGGAAGGAGTAGTAACGGATGCTGTTTCTAAAAGAATCATTGAACGGGAAATATTACCAAATTTCAAGTCAGGTGAGTACTTCAAAGGACTCGACCAGGCCGTAAATACATTGATTTCATTGACAAAGGGAGAATTTACTGCTGATCAATATGTAAAAACCAGGCATGGAGAAAATGCAACCAGGTTTTTTCCATTCATCTTATTGATCTTTTTCTTTTTGTTATTCAT
>JAPLDU010000019.1:0-21407 GCA_026391255.1 Bacteroidia bacterium
TACCGGTGATGTGGCGGAGATGGACAGGCTTGAGCATGATTTAAGAAGGGTTGACAAGGTCGAGGTAAAGAAGATTGTTTTTGATCTTTAGTTTTAAAAAATGAAAAGGACGAAGAAATCTGCTGAGCATGAATTATTCAGGCCTGAAACCTCTGAGAATATTCGGCTTCCGTTATATTCCGCGGCTATTTCAGCGGGATTTCCATCACCTGCCGATGATTATATCGAACAAAAGCTGGATCTGAACAATCTATTGATCCGTCATCCTTCAGCTACCTATTTTGTCAGGGCCAAAGGCAATTCAATGATCAATGCAGGAATTCACGACGGTGATATCCTGATCGTCGACCGCTCCCTAACTCCCGCAGGCAACAGCATCGTGATCGCTGTGGTGGATGGTGATCTTACCGTAAAACGGATCAGAAAAGAAAATAATAAATTGTTTTTAGTGCCTGAAAATATTGATTACCATGAAATGGAAATCACCGAAGGCATGGATTTCAGGCTCTGGGGCGTAGTAACCAATGTGATTCATAAATTGTAGGCGTATATGAGTTATGAGTATCAGGTATCAGGTGAAATCCCTTAGTCCCTCTATCATTTCATCACTCATCACCTGATACTATTCTAACTCTTTGTCTTTCAAAGTCCGCTTAAATTCAATGATAATATCATTCACAGCATCCTGGAAACGAAGCAGCAATTTCCTGTAAGCTTTTACAATTTTTTCACCTTCGGAAGTCAGTACCGTTGTACCTCCATGCTCCCCGCCACGATGTTTTTCTGTTAGTCTGATCCTCAGCATTTGTTCCGTTTTCCTCAGGTCGCCCCAGGCTTTGCGGTAACTGATTCCCATACTTTCGGCAGCTAGTTTCAGGTTGCCTTTTTCTTCAATTCTGCATAATAAAAGCCAACCATTGTCGTCGATGATCTGCCTTTCATCAGAAAATGACATCCATATTTTATAATGCAGCCTGATGTTTGAATAAGCGGTCATTACCTGTACCGGCAAAGATAAGATGTATCCATGCTTACTGTTAACTGAAACTTTCGTCCTGCTTCAACTTCAAATGACTGGCCTGCTTTATAATCATGCCAGTCGTTGCTTCCCGGCAGCTTAACCCTCAGCGAACCGGAAATCACGGCCATGATCTCCCTTGTAGATGTTCCAAACTCATATTCACCCGGAGCCATGACTCCAACTGAAGCTGCGCCGCCATCTTCAGTGAATGAAATGGATTTTACATTTCCGTTGAAATATTCATTTACTTTAAGCATAATTGGTTAAGTTTTTATTATGGTTGATTTTTCAAATTCAAAAAAACAAAATATTTTCATTGGTATTTAAAATATGGATCTTTTCAATAAATATTATGTTCATTAATATTTTCTTATCTTCTTTTGCATGTCCAAAAGCAAAAGGACACCACGAACGAAGAATACAACATGCACTTTTCGCACAGGCTCACGCTATCGGGTCTGTGCATGTTGTTTTCCACACTGTTCGTGGACAGCCAACGCACGGAGGCTTTCATAGTATGATTTATGCAAATATCAATGAATGTGAGGGTTTCCACCTCAGATTAATTTGCACTGAAGAATCAATATTTTAGATAAAGTCTGAAAAAATGCATATTAGGATATGCTGAAAAAGTCCGTAGGACTTAAATCTTAATAGCCCCGGGCGAAACCCGGGGTAATATGAACCCTCCTCTTTGTTTCCCGGCTTCGCATAATTGAATTTGTTTTGAAACTTCCAGATTTCAGCGAAGCCGGCGCATCCATTATTATTATTATTCAACCATTTCATGGTTTTCATCCATAAATATAGAGTAAGGATTGATGCTGGCGTAGTGTAATAACCATGCCCTCATTGGCATTAGCCATGAAGTAATATTATTGTTTTATTATCTGAACACTGGATTTGTACTTTCCGTTGCTTAAGGAAAGAATATAACTCCCGGCTGGCAAGGATTCATCAAAATTCAGATGTTCTGTGTGCTGTCCTTTATTTATTTTCTGTTCCTGCACAAAGGACTGTACCAGTCTGCCATTCGCATCATACAGAACAATGCTGATGGATTCATCATTCTGCAGGCTGTATTTCAGGTTGGCATGTGTTTTCAATGGATTCGGATATGCAAGCATCATCTTACTTTCCGGTGAAAAGATGACCTCGCCCATGTTGAGGCTGTCAAGGTAGCGGGCAAGTGCAAAATTTTGATGATTTGATGGACCGGCACATCCGACAGCAACAATTTTATTGTCTGCCTGGATGGCACAGGCATTTGCATAAGTTCCACCATAACCATATCCAAAATCAGTTGTTGTAGTTCCTCCTGTTCCGAATGTACTGTCTAAAGAACCATCTTCATTAAACCTGGCAATAATAAAACCATTATCTTCTGAGGTACCACCTGCTACTAATATATTATTTCCCTGTACAGCCATTTTCAAGCCACCCCAAAAGATATCGCTGCCACCCCAAAAGATATCGTTATTAAAAATTGATCCTGATGTACCAAATGTAGAATCAATGAAACCAGAGCAATCAAACCTTTTCAACGAGAAATGAGGATTTTGAAAATAACTCAAACCTATTATAATCTTTTCATTTAAAAATATCATTCTTTCACCTAAATTATTAGTAGTATCACCATATTGAACAGTAATACCTTCAGTTCCAAATGTAGTGTCAAGAATCCCGTCTTCTTCATACCTCGCAATAAAAAAATCTCTTTCATTGTATTGTGTGCCATTTTTAATACCTGAAATAAGAATTTTCCCGTCCGGTTGAAGTTTCAAAGAATTTGCATATGTATAAGTACCGGTATTAGTAAGAGTCACTCCACCGGTTCCAAAACTGCTGTCAAGAGTTCCATTCGTATTAAATCTGCACAATAAAATTTGCGATGTTTGAACATCATGAGTACCTCCACAGGTGATTATTTTGCCATCAGGTCTGATGGCAAGATCATAATTATATCCATACCCTTGGACCCTCCCACTATTACCAAAAGTAATATCTGGAGTACCATCCATATTATATCGGTCTAAAATAAATTGATAAGCCGATGACATACCTCCTGTAACTAGTATTTTCCCATCTTCCTGTAACGCAATTGAATATGCACACCGTTCATTAGATTGTCCCATTACTCCAGTACTGACAATTCCTGTACCATTGAAAGTACTGTCAATAGTTCCGTCCGGATTGTACCGTACAATTGAATACCATGATCCGTATAAACTTTGGGTGGTATTTCCAATCATTACAATTTTACCGTCAGGTTGTATTGCCAGGGCATATCCAATATCCGTGTAAGAGCTGACAGTAGTAATTACCTTTCCGCCAGTACCAAAAGTAGTATCCAAAGTACCGGGCTGGGCCATGGCTTCAAAGCTCAGAAAAATGACAAACAAAATGGCAATGATTGTTTTCATTTGGTTGAAAATTAATAAATTCAAAGATACAAAATAATCAGACAAAAAGAAAGACTTCAATATTTTTTTTTTTAAGATACCCGGACATCTTGTTGAAAATCTAATGCAAAAGACACGTAGGAACTAATTGCGCCGTAGGAAATCCGTAAGTTTTCTTTCAAATATTTCAATTATATTTCAATTGTATTTCAATATATTACTAATTTCCCTCAAAACACTATTTTTGTGCAAATGATCAGAATATTCAGACACATCCTGTTTTTTGCCCTGGTCGGTGTCCGGGGCATCATTGCATACGGCCAGGAAGACAACAGTTTCTTCACTGATTCGGTATTCAAATCATCCCGGCCTGCCGGTGACCTGAATTTTCATTTCAACAATCTGAATTTTTTTAAAAACAACGAGTATTTCAATAATCTTGAGGAAGGCATGACCCGGCCCGGTTATTATGTACTGCCGGTTTTTCAGTATCAGTTATCCGGAAAAACAAGGATCACAGCCGGTGGCATTTTCCTGAAATACTCGGGTAAAAAGGTTTTTGATGTGGTTGAACCGGTATTTTCTGTGAACCAGATGATTACAGAAAAGTTTCGTATTATCTTCGGCAGTCTTGAAGGAAACCTGAATCATCAATTGCCGGAACCGGTTTTCCGCTTTGAGAATATCTTTGATGAAAATATTGAAAACGGCCTGCAATTCCTGTATTCAGGCAAAAAACTGAGATCAGACATCTGGCTGAACTGGGAAAATTTTATCGAAACAAACGACACTGACCAGGAAAGATTTACGGTCGGTATTTCCAATAAATACAGATTCAATGAAACTGGACTGGTCAGGTTCAGCTTGCCGGCCACCATTCTTTTCAAACACCGCGGCGGGCAGATCAATACGGGTGCTTATCTTCAGACTTTGGTTAATTCATACACGGGAATCGAAGCAGAAATTGTTCCGGAAAAGAATTGCCTGTGTCTTTCATCACTGGCGCTCTCTTGTTATGTCTTTGGTTTCAAAGATTTGTCTTTTCATTATGAGATTTGCTTTTTATCCTTTCATAAAGGCTGTTTTCTCAGATTTCCAGTTGACCACCGGATACTGGTATGCTTACCATTATTATTCCCCGCTCGGCGAACAGCTTTTTCAGTCCATATCGATGATCAAAGCCTACACCGACGGAGCAAAGAAACTGCTGACTTCAAAACTGCAATACAGCCACAACCTTGGTAAAGGGATTGATCTGATGGTCAGGTTTGAATCTTATTATGAAATGAACAATGACCTGTTGGATTATTCTTACAGTTTCTTTATCAGGACTGATTTCGACGTGCTGCTTAAGGCTTTCCTGAATTAATGATCATGAAGGTATACGGTCTGATCGGTTACCCGCTGGAACATTCATTTTCAAAATCGTACTTTGAAACAAAGTTCAAAGAACTCATGATTTCCGGCTTCCGTTATGAAAATTTCCCGATGCAATCAATTGAAAATTTGAAAGGTCTACTGCTTAATAATTATGATATTGCAGGATTGAATGTCACTATTCCCCTGAAAGAAAAAGCGTTTTCTGTTCTTGATTATACTGATGATATAGTGAACCAGGTACATGCAGTGAATACCATCAAAGTTGAAAGAAAGGAAAATTCAACTTTTCTGAAAGGATATAATACCGATGTCACAGGGTTTGAGAAATCACTCATTCCTTTGCTGCGGAAGCAACACAGGCAGGCATTGATATTGGGAACAGGCGGTGGGTCAAAAGCAGTTGCCTTTGTACTGAACAAGCTGGATATCCCCTTTCATTTTGTGAGCAGAAATGCCGGAAACCCAAACAGCTACCTTTGGAAAGATATTGACCGGGAAATTATAGAGAATCATTTACTTATCATCAATACAACTCCGCTTGGAATGTTCCCTCATTCAGGTTCATTTCCACCATTGCCTTACAGCTATATCGGGAAAGATCATTTGCTATTTGACCTGGTGTATAATCCCCCGGAAACAGAATTTATGAAGAAGGGAAAAGAAATGGGGGCCGTCATTTGTAACGGGTTGGAAATGTTGCATCTGCAAGCGGACCATGCCTGGAAAATATGGAATGATGATGCTTATTAGAAATCGCTGATTAAATTGATTTTTTGAGATATCTTAAACCTGTTCATTTTTACCACAGTAGTCACATAGTTGCACATAGTTATAATAATAATGAAGTAAAATAATTTTCAAATTTTCAAATTTTCAAATTTTCAAATTATCATGATATTAGCTCCCGGTATTCAGGTATTTCTTTCAGGAAAACAGGATTCCGGTTTTCTCCATCCATCTTACAGCAGTAGTGATCAATCCCATTGGTTACAATCAGGTAGCTGACCAGCAATTTCAGGTTGTATACGGCCAACTGTTCAAAGGCTTCCCGGGAAATTTTCACAGAAGGGGCTTTACATTCTGTAATCAACAAAGGACGACCTGATTTATCAAAGATAACTATATCGCAGCGCCGCTTCATTTTGTTATGCTTCAGGAACATTTCAACAGCAATGAGTTGGGCAGGATATTTCTTTTCATTGATCAGGTATTTTACAAAATGCTGACGTACCCATTCTTCCGGTGTTAGCGGGACATATTTTTTTCGGATTTCATCGAAAATTAGGTTTCTTTGTCTTTCCGATTTGATGTTAAATGAATATGCGGGTAAATTCAGAGATTCCATCATTGCAAATTTAGTGTAATTATCCATTTTGGCAGGAGGTATTATGACTTCGAAAACAGAAATAGTTGAAAACTGGCTGCCCAGATATACCGGCCGCAGGTTAGAGGATTTTACCGATCACATCATACTTGTAAATTTTTACAAGTACATTGAATTGTTTGCCGAAATGTACCAGGTCCCGGTGCTTGGTGAAGATCGTTCCATGCCCAATGCTACGGCCAATGGCATTACCATTATTAATTTCGGCATGGGAAGCGCAAATGCTGCCACAATCATGGACCTGCTAAGCGCCATTCATCCTAAAGCCGTGCTCTTTCTTGGAAAATGCGGAGGACTGAAAAAAAAGATCATGGTTGGAGATTACATTTTACCCATTGCCGCTATCCGGAGTGAAGGAACATCAAATGATTACCTGCCTGCCGAGGTACCGGCCTTACCCGCATTCAGTCTGCAGAGAGCCGTTTCATCATCCATACGAAACCATAAAAAAGATTACTGGACGGGGACTGTATATACCACCAACAAAAGAGTCTGGGAATATGACGAGAGATTCAAGAAGTACCTTGCAAAAACCCGGTCAATGGCCATCGATATGGAGTCGGCCACAATATTTATTGTTGGGTTTGCCAATGAGATACCAAGTGGTGCATTGCTGCTGGTATCAGACCAGCCCATGATTTCAACAGGCATCAAAACCGAAGAAAGTGATTACGAAGTGACTAAAAACTATGTTTCAGAGCAACTCATTATAGGAATTGATGCTTTACTCGAATTGGTGCATAATGGAGAATCGGTCAAACATCTTAAATTTTGAAATTATTACCGGAATCTGAAAACTGGGAGCTATGGTGATGAGTTTTGATGAAATTTTGAATGAACTGAAGAACAGGATATTCAGACCGGTTTATTTTCTCATGGGCGATGAGCCTTATTACATTGATGAAATCAGTTCTTATATTACTGATAATGTGCTAAATGAACAGGAAAAGGATTTTAATCAGACCATCCTTTACGGTAAAGAAACTGATGTTATAAGCTTGCTGAATGTTACCAGAAGATTTCCCATGATGGCCAGCCACCAGGTGGTAGTGGTGAGGGAAGCCCAAAGCATGAAGGGAATTGACGGTAAAAGCGGGTTTTCTGCAAACAGCAATGAATCATCCTCAATTAAAAAAGATAACCCTGATCCATTTTTATTATATGTTGAAAATCCACTCAGATCAACTGTGCTGGTCATCAATTATAAATATGGAAGTCTGGATAAAAGGACTAAGTTATACAAATCAATTGAAAAGAACGGGGTGCTGTTTGAATCAAAGAAATTATATGATAACCAGGTAGCGGCATGGATCAGCCAGTTTGCTTCAAATCACAGGGTATCAATTGCTCCGGATGCCTGCCAGTTGCTGTCTGAATACCTGGGTAATGACCTGAGCAGAATTGCCAATGAAATTAACAAATTGGTCATTTGTCTGCCTGATGATAATAAAATGATAACCAGTGAATTGATTGAGCAAAATATTGGTATAAGCAAGGAATATAATGTGTTTGAACTGCAAAAATCACTTTCAACTAAAGATATTCTGAAAGCAAACCGGATTTCCAACTATTTTGCTGATAATCCAAAAGATAATCCTTTCATGCTCACACTGACATCTTTATTTTCTTTTTTCAGCAGGTTACTCATATATCACCAGTTAAAAGACAAATCAAGGAAAAATGCATCTGTTGAACTGGGAATTAATATATTCTTTATGGCTGATTATGAGATTGCAGCAAAAAAATACCCTGAAAACAAGGTCATCCAGGTGGTTTCTCTGATCAGGGAATATGATTTGAAAAATAAAGGCGTGAATAATATGTCGACAGGTGAAGGAGATTTATTGAAAGAACTTATATTCAGGATATTGCATTAGTACTATAGCACACTTTAATGACAAAAGGCATTATTATTCTGACCCTGATTGTTTCGGTAGCATCTTTTTACCAGCAATCAATTCATGATAAACTCGTGTTCAATCCCTACTTAGTTTATCACCGTAATGAATGGTACAGGCTTTTTACTCATGGTTTTATACATGCTGATTGGATGCATTTGATAATCAACATGTTTGTACTATTTTCATTCGGTCCTTCCGTTGAGTACCGCTTACGATTAATGGAGCAGGATGGTAGTATAAAAAACCCTTCAGTAATATTTGCATTGCTGTATGGTGGCGGTATTGTGATTTCGTCACTGAATACCCTGAGAAAGCACAGAGATCATAGTTGGTACAATTCATTGGGAGCTTCAGGAGCGGTTTCAGCAGTGGTTTTTACCGGAATTTTCTTTGAACCCATGCGTAAAATCTATTTATACGGACTCCTTGGATTACCGGGCATTCTGATGGGAATTCTGTATCTCGCCTATTCCTGGTACATGGGTAAAAAAGACAGGGATAACATCAACCATGACGCTCATTTTATAGGAGCTGTTTATGGAATGATATTCCCGGCATTATTTGATATTCAACTGATTCCGGCATTTATTCACCAGATATTCTGAACACATGAAGAATAAAGCAGTTTTTTTTGACCGTGACGGTGTTCTTACAAATATTCGTGATCTTTATTATTTGTGGAGGACTGAGGATTACCGTCTGAATATTGATGTGCCGGAATGTCTTTCCATTCTTCATGAAAGAGGCTTTTTGCTTGTTGTGATCTCCAACCAGAGCGGTATATCGAGAGGTGTTTATTCCATTAATGATACTGATCACATACACGATTTGATAAGACAGGAATTATCAGAGTACGGTGTGATCATTACAGAGTTCTATTATTGCCCGCATTCCCCGGAAAATGGTAACTGCCTGTGCAGAAAACCATTACCACTCATGATCGAAAAAGCCATTGCACGTTTTAATATCGATCGTGGAAAATCATTTTTTATTGGTGATAGTAATCGTGATATAGAAGCTGCCAATTTAGCAGGAATCAGGTCTTACAAAATTGATACTGATCAAAGCATTAAAAAAATTTGTGCTGAGATTATTTCATTTGCACTAGCTGAATAAGTAGGATATTTGCTATTAGAATTGGTATCAAGTATCAGGAGGAATCAGGAATCAGGAATCAGGTAAAGTCTCTTAGTCTCTCAGTCTCTCAGTCTCTCAGTCTTTTAGTCACTTCATCACTCATCACTCATAACAACCTGAATTGTCACTTTCGTTCAATTCATGCTGGGATTTTCAGGAAAATTCGCCCATGTTTTATATTTATCGCCCAGTTTTTCCAAAGTCTGGTTCCAGTTGCTTTTCTCATGATATTTCATAATAATTTGACTGCTGAGTTCTGAAACTACCCATGAGTTATTGGCTAATTCACTTTCGAGTTGCCCTGGCATCCAACCTGAGTATCCGATAAAGAATCTAACTTGTCGGGGATGTACTGCTCCTGAATTGATGAGTTGTTTTAGTTCTTCAAATTCACCTCCCCAGTACAGGTTATCAAGTACATGTTTACAATTACGTATGGACTTGCCAATGGTATGAATAAAATGTACAGTGTCTTTGCCTACCGGACCGCCTATTGAAACAGGAGCATCAAATCTGGGAAAATCAATTAGTATTTCATTTATTTTAAGTTCAATACGGTTATTAATGACGAAACCGACAGTGCCTTCATTATTGTGTTCAGTCAGAAGAACTATAGCATGACCAAAATACATGTCATCCAGGAATGGCTCGGCAATTAACACTCTTCCCTGACCGGGTGGAATGATGTTTCCGATTTTAAAGAATTCGTTGTCTGTTGTCATACTCAGGTTTTGCAATTGCTAAATTATACAATCTGTAATAATAATTGAGTGTTTTATAAAAAAAAATATTTATTTTTGAAAAATTTTTTATCAAATAAATGACAAACCGGTTACTGATATTAGTACTCTTACTGTCCATATTTACCTCATGCAGGCAAAACAAGGAACTGATATATCTTCAGGGAATTGATCCTATAACAAAAGGAAATCAGTTAAAAGAGAAAATTTATAAGATAAGGGAAAACGATATACTTTCGGTACAAATTCTTAGTATGAGCAAAGATATCATGGAAGTTTTTAATGGAGTTATTACACAATCAGTGCAAAATAACTACAACGATGCTTCATTGTATTTTCAGGGATATTCGGTCAACGATTCAGGGTTTGTGAAATTACCCATCATAGGAAATGTATCAGTAAAAGATCTTACAGTGAAAGAAGCTGAAAATCTGATACAAAAGAAAGCTGATGAATTTATTAAAGATGCAACTGTAATGGTCAGGCTGGCTGATTTTAAAATTACCGTACTCGGAGAAGTCAAGATGCCCGGGACTTACTATATTTATAATAACCAGGAAAATATTTTTGAATTACTGGGTAAAGCCGGCGACATTACGGATTACGGTAACAGGAAAAATGTGATGATTGTTCGTCAGACAAAAGATGGGACTGCAACATTCAGGATAGATCTTACGGATAAAAATTCAGTAATATCTGATAGTTATTACCTTTTACCTAATGATATTGTATATGTTGAACCCAGGAAAAACAAATCTATTAAGCTGATAACTTCCGATTATAGCTTAATTATTACCACATTAGTTTCCACACTAACCTCTTTGGTATTGATAGTCAGTTTATTAAAATTATAATACATTATTTACGTGGACAATAACATCCAAAACATCCAGCCAGAAGAAAGCATTGATTATAGAAAATATTTTTTTAATGTTCTCGGACACTGGTATCTGTTTGTCATTTCAATTTTTATAGCTTTTACCATTGCATATTATATCAACAAGTACACTACTCCTGTTTTTAAAGTTAAGGCTTCAGTTTTATTGAAATCTGAGAAGCAAAATAGCATGGGGCCTAATAACATCTTTAACGGATTAGCCTTGTTCAATAACATTTCGAATGTGCAAAATGAAATTGGGGTATTACGTTCTTATGCATTGATACGCAAGGTAGTAGAAGAACTTGATTTTAATGTCTCCTACTATTCTATGGGCAGGGTCAAAATTAATGAAATATATCAGAATTGTCCTTTTATTGTCAATATTACTGATACTACCCATAATCCCTTACGTGGTTTCCCAATTTATATTACAATACTTTCTGACAATAGCTATAAGCTTGATATTGAAGATGCTCCGTTGAAAAATGAAGAAATCATAAACGTCAGTAAAATTTATAAGTTTGGAGAACAGGTTGTTATACAAAGCGCTGTTGACTTTAATATTGTTCGCCGTAAAAATATTAAATATAGTTCGACTGATCCGGCCAATAAGGACAAGCAGTTTTATTTTCAAATCAATGATCTGAATGATGTTACATTGGGATATCAGGGCAAACTTGAAATTGAACTTACAGAAAAAGAGAGCACTATTCTTAATCTGTCTATTAAAGGCAATGTCACCAGGAAAGAAGTGAACTTTCTGAATAAGCTTGTTGAGGTTTATATCAGATCGGGTCTTGAACAAAAGAACCAGACTGCCATTAATACAATAAAATTTATTGACGGTCAGCTAAATGAAATTATTGATTCCCTGACTCTTGCTGAAAATAATCTTCAAAAATTTAGTATTAATAATAAAATTATTGATCTGAGCGAAGAAGGTTCGGCAATATACAAGAAATACCAGGATCTGCAGGATAATCAGGCATTATTGAATATCAAGCTCAAGTATTATTATTACCTAAAGAAATACATTGAGAATAAAAGTGATTTCAAGGATGTTATTTCACCATCCATTATGGGGGTAGATGACCCGGTACTTATCGCCCTAATTCAGCAACTGGGTGAATTGTATGGTAAAAAAAGCATTATGCTTTACAGTGCAAAAGAAAATAACCCGGCACTTAAGATTTTAGAACAGAATATTCAGGATACCAGGACAGCCCTTCTGGAAAATGTACAAAATATCATCAATACTTCAACCATGTCATTGAAAGAAATAGATGACAGGGTTGTAACAATCAACTCAGCTATTGTAAAAATTCCGGTGACTGAGCGTCAATTGATCAGGATAAAAAGGAAATATGATCTCAACAATAATATTTATAACTATTTACTTGAAAAGAAAGCAGAATCTGGAATTGCCCTTGCATCAAACGTTTCTGATAATAAAGTGCTTGATGTCGCAAGTATTGATAATTTTGAACAAGTATCACCAAAAAATTCAATAAATTATATTATTTCATTAATCCTTAGTCTTCTTGTTCCATTTCTATATCTTATATTCAAAGAAAAATTAAACAACCGTATTCTTGATAAAAAGGACATCGAAGCAAAAACCAAGGTGCCCATACTTGGAATCATTGGAAACAATTACAGAGAATCTGAAATACCAGTATATGAAAAGCCTAAATCAACTATTGCAGAATCATTCAGGCACTTAAGGACAAATCTGCAGTATCTGGCAGTAAACACCGAAAAACGTATGATTTCGGTGACATCTACAACCAGTGGTGAAGGTAAAACATTTCTTGCAATAAATCTGGCAGCTATTATTGCCATGTCTAATAAACGAGTTGTACTGGTCGGACTTGATCTTCGAAAACCAAAGATTCACAGGGCGTTTTTAAAAACAATCAATAATGATGTAGGTGTCAGTACCTATATAATCAACAAAAGTACTATTGAACAAATTACTTTTTCTTCACAGGTAAACAACCTGTTTGTTATTCCTTCAGGCCCCGTTCCGCCAAATCCTGCTGAAATGTTAGAATCGGAGCAAATGAAAGTTCTTCTGGAAAAACTGAAAGAAATATATGATTATGTGATTGTAGATACTCCACCAATTGGCCTTGTTACTGATGCTCTCCTGCTGGCTAAATATTCTGATATTGCACTCTTTGTGATCCGTCAGAACTATTCAAAAAAAATGTCACTTGAACTGGTGAATGAATTTGATAACCGCAAGAGTTTCAATAATTTATGTTTGGTCGTGAATGATGTAAAAGTACCCGGTTATTATGATTATTATGGTTATGGATACGGTTATGGTTATGGATATGGATATGGATACGGCGGATACGGCGGATATGGCGGTTATGGCGGTTATGGCGGTTATGCCGGTTATTATGATGAAGATAAAAAACCCCTATCGACAACTGCTAAAATATTACTATTTTTTAATGTGAAAGAAAAAAATAAATAATACTGCTTATCCCCATTAAAAAGGGTTGATGATAATTTATATTATTTGTATTTTTTTACCACAATAGATACATAGTAAGACACATAGTTTATCAGGAATCATCATTGCAAATTAAGGTCAAGTCTATGTGAAGCCTAAGTTTCTATGATACTATGTGGTGAAATATGAGAAGAATAAAAGTTATTATTCTCATATTTCTTAGCGATAATATTTGCTGAAATATTTTACTTGCTTTTAGGAGATAAGCAGTTAAATAATAATAAAATTTCCACAATAATACTATGGGCGTTTAATCATTATCTGAATTAACAATTTTTTAATCTGCTGATTGTAAATTATTTATGAGTATTATTCAGATTTATAAAAATAAGGAATAATAAGCTATTAAACATAAATATTGATCTCTGAATCCGGGTTTGAATTCAGAAATTAGGCTTAATTTTACCACTTAATTTATCCCTATTATAATGAATAATCAAGGAATTAATCACTATCTTGAAAGTGCCGTTAAATCATCTGAGTGGCATAAGGAGTATCTGGATAAAATGAGAAAATGCCGCTTTGATACCATTGCAGTGCATGGTGTTTATTCTATGCAGGAAGCATTAGATTTTAACCAGGGCTCAATCATTGAACCAATCTACATGTCGACCTCTCAGAGCTATCGTGATTCAGACGAGATGGAAGCTGCACTGAGTTACCAGATACCGACATGGTGCTATTCGCGAATTGCCAATCCAAGTATTTATTATTTGGAAGGCGTACTGGCACTACTTGAAGGCTATAATACAGGAGTTGAGACAGGCTGTGTTGCTACTTCATCCGGTATGGCGGCTATTCAGAGCGCAGTTGATCCTTTTCTGGCTATTGATCCGAAAAATCCTGATCAGAAAATGAATTTTGTTGCCACATGCCAGGTTTATGGCGGTACTTTTCAACAGTTCGCCATCAGGAAAAACATGGAGAGAAATATTGAGTGGCGTAAAGTGGTTAACTCTAACGATATCAGTGAATGGGAATCGAAGATAGATGATAATACAAGGTTTATCTATGGTGAACTGCCCAGTAATCCTGCACAAGCTTTTTTTGATATCAGGAAAGTAGCGGAACTTGCCCATAAATATGCACTTCCGGCTATTTTTGATTCAACTGTGGCAACACCTGCATTACTTCGCCCTATTGAATATGGTGCTGATATTGTTGTTCAGTCGGTTACAAAATCATTGTTTGCCAGTGGTTTCGGTATTTGTGGCGCGGTTATCTCAAGGAAAAATATTACATCGAAATTTGGTTCAGACGAAATGAAAGCTGACTTTGCAGGTTACCTGAAACTGCTGCCTAACCGCGACAATGGTCCAAATATCTCACCAATGAATGCCATTCTCGCATTAAACGATATCCGCACCTTGAGATCCCGTATGGATATGGTCAGCCGTAGTACGCAGACAGTCTCACGTTTCCTCGAATCACACAAACATATTGAAAGGGTTGATTACCTTGGCCTGGAATCTCATTTCCTGCACAAACTGGCATCACGATACTTGTACCTGGTTGACTCGGAATACGATGAATTATACAGGAATAAAGTGAACCGATACGGCCACCTTATGTCATTCCTGATAAAAGGTAATGTTACCGACACCCGTAATGTGTTTGACGGACTGCAACGAATCTGGAGGGCCACTGATCTTGGAAGAATCAAATCAGTTGCTACTATTCCGGCTATCTCAACTCACCAGCAACAAGGCGAAGAGGCCAGAAAAATGGCCGGAATTCCTTCAAATCTCATACGTTTGTGTGTCGGAGCAGAACATCCTGACGATATTATTGCTGATTTATCGCAGGCCCTTGAAGTGATGGACGGGAAAAAATATGCTGTCACTGCACCTGATTTCTCAGCCGGTGGTGCCTCATCTGCAAGAATAAGAAGATAAAAACTAAATGAATTCACCGACATTTTATTCCACCAACCTGAAGACCAGTCCTGTCAGCTTCAGCGCTGCCCTGCTTAAAGGAATTGCTCCCGATAAAGGACTCTTTTTGCCCGAAGTTATTCCTCATATCTCACCTGGAGAAATCCGAAAATTCTCAGAAATGGAATATTACCAGGTAGCTTATGAAGTGTCACGACAATTCCTGGCCGGTGAGATTGGTGACACAGAACTTCTTTTAATGGTCAGGGATGCATATAATTTTGATATTCCCCTGGAACATGTCGTTGACAGAAAGTACATTATGAGGTTAGATCAGGGTCCGACAGCATCTTTCAAAGATTTTGCTGCCAGGATGATGGGGAGGCTCATGCAGTATTACCTTAAAAAGAACAACCAAAGTCTTCTGATCCTGACTGCTACTTCCGGTGATACAGGCAGTGCGATAGCCAATGCATTTTATGGCCTTAAAAATATTAATGTAGTGGTTTTATTTCCCGAAGATGAGGTTACATCCCGCCAGAGAAAACAAATGACCACTCTCGGAGGTAATGTGCAGATCATTGGATTGAATGCCAAATTTGATGATTGCCAGGCAATGGTCAAAGAAGCATTTGCCGATCATGAACTGGATCATCTCTGCTTGTCTTCTGCCAATTCCATTAATATAGGGCGACTGATACCCCAGATCGTTTATTATTTTTATTCATTTTCGAGGCTTAGAAAAAATAATGATGAACAGGTGATCTTCTCCATACCATCCGGTAATTTCGGTGATATGATGGGAGGAGTGCTGGCTATGAAAATGGGACTCCCGGTAAAGAAATTTGTGATTGCCACCAACGAAAACGATGAATTTCCGGTGTTCATGAGATCCGGGATTTATTCTAAAATTGAACCATCAAAAAATTGTATCTCAAGTGCCATGAATGTTGGCCATCCAAGTAATCTGGCAAGACTTGTGGCTGTTTATGGCGGAGTTATGGACGAAGCAGGTAATATTTCCAAAATACCTGATATGGAAATGATGCGCAATGAGTTATTCCCCGTCAGCATTAATGATGACATGACCAGAGACACAATCATCCAGGCCTGGAACAGGCATAAATTATTACTTGAACCTCATGGTTCAGTTGGTTGGGCAGGTCTCTGGCAATACCTGGATGAGCATCCGGCCGACAACACAGCCGATCAGTTATGTATTTCACTCGAAACTGCTCATCCTGCAAAATTCCCCGAACAAATCCGCAAACTAATTAATATTGATCCCGATCTGCCTCCAAGCCTTGAAGGTATTGAATCCAAACAGGAATCGTATCTGCACTTCCAAAATGATTACAGGACGTTTAAAGAGTTTTTGTTAAATAATTACAAAAAATGAATACCTGATTAGAAAAACCAGGACAGTAAATGTTTTTTTATTTTTTGTTTAATAATAAAATTATTTTACAACTATTCAGGTTATTATAACTGATTTTGTCATCACTCATCACTTATAATTCATAAATCATAGTTTTTTGCTGCATTTAGTTTAAATAATTTCCAAATTACATTCAGGCTTCCGGCCTGAAGTTGCAAATTATTATCTTTGTCTCTTTACAGGCGGAAAAATGTTCATTTTAAAGGACAAAAGACTAAATGCCCTCATTGAGGCAGGACTGATGTTAAAAAGACTGCTCGATGAATACAAATCCGGGAATTACCGGTCAGGTTATTTGCATGAAATACTTGAACAATCTGCAATTGAGAATCCATGGTTTACCGGAGAAAATGTTTTGCATGCCCTGGATGGTATTGTAAATGACTTATCTGCTGAAACCCTGCAGAAATGGGCAGGTCAGTACCCTGAACTGAATATTGAAAATCCCGGGAAAGAAATAGGTGTCATCATGGCTGGCAATATTCCTCTGGTAGGATGGAGGGATATGCTTTGCATTCTTCTTTCAGGAAACAGGCTGAGAGCAAAATTATCTTCTAAGGATAAAGTATTGATGAAGTTCATTTCCAGCCTGATCATTTCATCATATCCGGAATTAGAGCAAAATATTTACTTTGAAGATGAAGGACTTACACATTTTGATGCCATTATAGCTACCGGAAGTAATAACAGTGCCCGCTATTTTGATTATTATTTTGGAAAGTACCCTCATATCATACGGAAAAACAGAAATTCAATTGCAGTAATTGGTAAAGATGAACCAGTATTTCATCTTGAGCTGCTTGCCAGGGATATTTTTACCTATTTTGGTTTGGGATGCCGTAATGTTTCCAAGATATATGTTCCTGAAGGATATAATTTTGATTCTTTTTTTAATGCTATGGAAGCTTACCGGTTTGTGATCAATCATAATAAGTACGCCAACAATTACGAGTATAACAAGGCTATTTATCTTGTCAACAGGCAGGAGCATCTTGATAATGGGTTTTTACTACTCACTGAAAACCAGGGATTATCATCTCCTGTCGGAGTTTTATACTATGAATATTATAATGACAGCAGGCAAATTGCCTATTTGATCGAATCACAAATAAATAATATTCAATGTGTGGTCTCATTACAACCATATTTAAATAATTCCATTAATTTTGGCAGTTCACAAATGCCGGGTTTGGATGATTATGCCGATAATGCTGATGTGTTAAAATTTTTAATTAATTTGCAATAAATTAAATTTTAATATTTTAGTCCGTTTTTATGAAAAAAAAGTCCGATAATGCTGGGATGGTATACAAATTCAAAGTATACTCAACAGAAGATGATGATTTTCTGCGTGAGATAGAGATCAAATCTGGCCAGACTTTTTTAGACTTTCACAAAGCGATCCAGTTATCTGTAAAATTTGAACAGGATCAAATGGCTTCTTTTTTCCTGTCAGATGAGAATTGGGAAAAGGGCCGTGAGATCACTTTGTTTGAAATGTCTGATGATGAAGATAATGATATTGTTGTGATGGATGTTGCGACATTATCAGAATTTATCAACCAGAAGGTGATGAGGCTGGTTTATGTTTTTGATTTTTTCTCTGAACGAGCCTTTCTCATTGAGCTTATTGAAACTAAGAACGAAAAAAACGGCGTCAGCTATCCGGTTTGTATTAAATCATCCGGCCATCCTCCGCAACAGATTATCTATGGAAATAAAGAAGAGGATGACATGGATGATTTGTTTGTCGAAGATATTGAAGACGATGAATTATTCGACAACCAGTCGTATGAAAACTTTGACGACTTTGATCAGTACAGGTAATCTCTCTCTTCTGTGATTGAGTGACAAGTCACTGGTGACTTACATAAGTCATAAGTCCTGATACTTGATACCTGTTCCATTTCAGGTAATCTTATAATTTGGGATAAGACATATCATTTTCAATCACGAAATAACAATCAGGAAATTCAGTCTGAATCTGTTTTTTCGTTTTAAGTCCTTCGCTTTTTGATCTGAAATCACCGACCCTGATTTTGAAATAAGGCTCCTGGTAAATCATGTAAGTCTGAATCTCAGGAAAAAGAGAAATAAATTTTGACTGAATTTGTCTTGCTTCATTCCTTGCACTGTTTCCGGTGCCAGAATAAATTTGCAGGCGGTAACCGCAAGTACCCTTGTGTTTCTGATCGAGTTCAATATTTTTAAGTACCAATGATTCTGCATCTGCATCCTGAAAAATAGTGATCTTACCATTATTTGCCGATTGTTTTTGCAAATCAGTGAAAATATTCTGGGAAGTTGCAAATACTGGCAGAAACAGGAATCCTGATGCAATTAAAAATATTCGTATCATAGTGCAAATTCCTTAATATGAGCAGGTTTAATTGATTGAAGACGGATATGACTGGGGTTGACAATAAGTAAGGTCAAAGTGCAACGAAACAAATTGTAATGACTTTCAGTCAGGATAACCAAATTGATCGCATGTTCAGGTGTAATGATCGAAATGACCGAATTATCAGGAGGTATTGCAATGTTGTTCATTAAACTAAACTGTTCGGTTTGTAAATATCTGCAAATTTAAAAAAGATCATTAGAAATACGAATATCTATTAATTGAATGTTTGTATATTAGCGGGCTATTTTCAGTCCCTGTCCTATGAAAGATAAGACGCTTTTAAAACTCAGAAACCAGGTTAGAAGTTCCTACCTTACAACAACGATAAGTATTTCGCTTGTTTTGTTCCTGTTAGGTTTGATAGGGCTTTTAGTCCTGAATGCAAAGCGTTTGTCAGACTATGTCAGGGAAAATATCGGTTTTTCCGTTATACTGAAAGAGAATGTCAAGGAACTTGATATTTACAGGATTCAAAAGAACCTTGATGCGACTTATTATGTAAAATCTACGCAGTATATTACTAAAGATAAGGCTGCAAAAGATTTACAGGAAGACCTGGGAGAGGATTTTGTCCATTTTTTGGGATATAATCCACTGCTTGCCTCAATAAATGTCAGACTAAAAGCAGATTATGCAAATCCGGATAGTATCAGGAAAATTGAACATCACTTCATGAATTATCCCCAGGTAAAAGAAGTTTATTACCAGAAAACATTAGTGAACCTGATCAATGAAAATGTAAGGAAAATCAGCCTTGTTATTTTGATATTCAGCAGCCTGTTGTTTATTATTTCTGCCGGGCTTATAAATAACACGATCAGGCTTTCAGTGTACTCAAAGCGTTTTTTGATTAATACCATGCAATTGGTTGGGGCAACCAGGCAGTTCATTCGTTCACCGTACCTGATCACATCAGTTTTGCAGGGATTTATAGGTTCATTTATTTCTCTCGGACTCTTGTCGGGAATTATTTTCTTTGCTCAGAAAGAGCTGAATGAAGTTATCAGTTTCAGGGATTATAATATCCTGTTAATATTGTATATTTTTGTGGTAATATTGGGTGTTACAATTACCACTGTTTCTACATACCTGGCAGTAAATAAATATCTTAGTATTAAAGTAGATAAATTATACTATTAATAATTTGATCATCATGGCAGTAAAGAAAGAAAAGGAAAAAGAAAAGGCGAAAACACAGGTGAAAATTGGTTTTGCTTTCACAAAAGAGAATTATATTTTACTTATCATTGGTTTTATGGTTATTATCATTGGTTTTTTGTTAATGATAGGAGGGGGGTCAGATAATCCAAAAGTCTTCAATCCTGCTATTTTCAGTTTCAGAAGAGTCACCCTTGCACCGATGATAGTACTGGCCGGTTTTGTGTTTGAGATTTTTGCCATTATGAAAAAACCTCGTTCCTCAGCAAAATAATTTGTACCGGACTGCCGGTATTTAATGCTGTTATTACCCTGTAATTATGAATTATCTTCAGGCATTTGTTATGGCCGTTGTTGAAGGCATTACTGAGTTTTTGCCCATTTCATCAACAGGACACATGATTATCGCTCAGAAAGTCCTGGGCATAGAAAACAGCGAGTTTGTCAGGACTTTCATTGTTAACATTCAATTTGGAGCAATACTTTCAGTAATTGTTCTCTACTGGAAAAGATTTTTTCAGTCATTCACATTTTATTTTAAGCTGGCTGTGGCATGCCTTCCACTTGTTATTGCCTGGTTGCTGAGTAAATATATCGATAAAATGTTGGGAAATGTGATCATTGTCGCAGTTTCAATGTTAATCGGGGGTATCATTTTGCTGTTTGTTGATAAATGGTTTTTTAATAATCACCTGACTGAAAAAGGTCTTAGCTATCCCAAGGCATTTATAATCGGTCTGTTTCAGATTATTTCCGTCATTCCCGGTGTATCGCGTTCTGCAGCCACCATTATTGGAGGCATGAGTCAAAAACTTGACAGGAAAAGCGCCGCGGAGTTTTCATTTATTCTGGCCGTACCAACTATGTTTGCTGCAACTCTGTTAAAGCTTCACGAGAATTATAAATTCATAAATACAGGAAATGCCGGAATGCTTATTTTTGGAAACATAGTGGCATTTATCGTTGCAATTCTTGCAATAAAGTCATTCGTGAATTTTCTTACCATACATGGGTTTAAGATATTTGGATATTACCGGATCATGGTTGGATTGATTATTCTGGTATTACTGTTATCCGGCAACCGGTTATTTATTTAATAATGCATTTTAAATGCGAGGAAGGAGAAATTTTACTCATTAATAAGCCTTTAAACTGGACATCATT
>JAPLDU010000019.1:21456-59720 GCA_026391255.1 Bacteroidia bacterium
TGATGTGGTCAGAAAAATAAGGTCATTATTAGTGAAAGTACTCCGGAACAAAAAGCTGAAAGTAGGGCATGCCGGAACCCTTGATCCTCTGGCGACAGGGTTGATGATTATTGCAACTGGTAAAGCTACAAAGCGTCTTGAAGAGCTTCAGTCGGAAGAAAAGGAATATTTTGCGACAATCAGGTTTGGTGCAACTACACCATCTTATGATCTCGAAACGGAAATCAATCAGATATTTCCGTTTGATCATTTATCTGAAGAAATGTTATGTAACATTTTTAATGAAATGATAGGTGAATCATTTCAGTTACCTCCCGTTTTCTCGGCCAAATTCATTGATGGGAAACGGGCATATAAATCTGCCAGAAGCGGTGAAATGCCGGAAATGAAGCCAAACCGAATTTTTATTAAGAGCATCATGCTCATGGAATATAATCTACCTGTAATAAAAATTAAAGTTGAATGCAGTAAAGGAACTTATATCAGGTCACTGGCTCATGATATTGGTATTAAAGCCAATAGTGGAGCGCATCTTACCGGCCTCATACGAACAAGATCAGGAAGTTATTTGTTAGATAATGCAATTTCGGTGAAGGATTTTGAAAATTTGATATTATCTTTAGCCTAATTTTTTATTAAATAAATATCACAGAATAATTATTGAAGATTTATTAATACTTTTTATTTATAATGAAGCTATCTCAATTCAGATATAAATTACCGGAGGAACTTATCTCATTATATCCGGCAAAAAACCGGGATGAATCCCGTTTAATGGTGGTTAATAAAACAACCAGTGAGATTGAGCACAGAATTTTCAAGGATATTATTGAGTATTTTGAGGATAATGATGTCATGGTTTTCAATAATACCAAGGTATTTCCTGCCCGTTTATATGGGAATAAGGAAAAAACCGGCGCTGAGATTGAGGTTTTCCTGCTTCGGGAGTTGAACAGGGAACAGAGACTTTGGGATGTCCTAGTGGATCCTGCCAGGAAAATCAGGATTGGGAACAAGTTGTATTTTGGTGAGAACGATATTCTTGTTGCTGAAGTTATTGACAATACCACATCACGGGGCAGAACACTCAGATTCCTGTATGACGGTAATTATGAGGATTTTAAAAAGACATTATATAAGCTGGGGGAAACACCGTTGCCTAAGTTCATCAAACGGGAAGTGGTCCCTGAGGATAAAGAGAGGTATCAGACTATATATGCCAAGCACGAAGGAGCAGTAGCCGCTCCGACGGCTGGACTTCATTTCAGCCGCGAATTGTTAAAAAGGCTTGAAATTAAAGGGATTAATTTTGCCGAAATCACATTGCATGTTGGACTGGGAAATTTTCGCAGCGTTGATGTTGAAGATCTTACAAAACATAAAGTTGATTCTGAGCAAATTAATATAAACGAAGAAGCTGCTGAAAAGGTTAATAATGCTAAAGAAGAGCATAAATCAATCTGTGCCGTGGGAACAACAGTTATGAGGACTCTTGAAAGCTCTGTTACTACTGCTGGTTATCTGAACCCTTTTGATGGATGGACTAATAAATTCATATTTCCACCCTATGACTTCAAGGTAGCTAACCGCATGATCACTAATTTTCATCTGCCGCTTACAACTATGCTGATGATGGTGAGTGCATTTACCGGTTTCGATCTGTTGATGGAAGCTTACAGGATTGCGATTAAAGAAAAATATACATTCGGAACCTATGGTGATGCAATGCTGATATTAGACAAATAATTGTCAGGGTATCAGATTACTTTTCTCTTTGGAATAGTGGCTATAAAATCTTTCAGATAATAAGGCTCAAAATAAGCAACATCCTGAAAATTATTATTATTAAACTCTTTCCAGGAAAGCCTGATCATATTTTTTGCTGAAGGAATCCGGTTTTTAATAAATATAGCGTGCGGATTATTTATAACTTCCCTGCATTTTTCTGAGCCAGTACCAAAAAAAATGATTTTTCTATCCTGAAGGATATCCGCAAAACTGTCTTTGTGAATGATTTCTGCAGAAATATCATCAGTCCTTTTACCATTCCCGTCGTACATTGCCAGGAAAACTTCCATGCGTCTTGCATCTATCATTGGACAATACCATGCACCCGGATTCCGTGAAGCATCCGATTCAATCTGTTCATCGACCAGGGCATCAAGGGTAGAAACAGCAATCAGTGGTTTACCGGTAGCGTAACAAATTCCTTTGGCCATTGAAACTCCGATTCTTAAGCCTGTATAAGATCCGGGCCCACTACTCACCGCAACTGCTCCAAGGTCAGAAAATCCAAGCTTATTTCTTTCCATAATTACTCCGGTAAAGACAGAACAATCAGATGCATGGGTCTTACCGGAATTACTTTCAAGCAGGTCAAGCAGATTACCATCCTTTGAAATTGCCACAGAGCATATCTCAGACGAAGTTTCAATATTTAGAATCAGGCTCAAATCAATGGAAATTATTGTAAATGTTCAGAGTCTTAAGTCACGAGTCACAAGTCATAAGTCAACAATCACAAGTCATAAGTCATAAGTCATAAGTCACAAGTCACAAGTCATAAGTCATAAATCATATCTCATAAAAGCCTATCAGCCTGAATGGTTTTAATAAAATTTATGGCTATTTTTGTTCAAAGAGTTTATCCTTTGCGACTTTTTCCACTTTAGTACCTTCTTTTAATTTCTTGGAAACGGCCGTATATGGCGCTGTAATCACTTCATCCTTTTCGGTGAGCCCGCTGATTATACGAATGTAATTATTATCCTGTATGCCTGTTTTTACCTGTCGTATTGTTGCTTTACCATCTTTGAGAATAAAAACAATTTCTTTTACTGAATCAGTTTTTGCTTTCTCTGCCTTGTCCGTTTTTTCATCAAAAGGGGAACCACCTTTATCGCTCTGGTCCTCTTTCTTATTATTCATTATTAATTTAGTAGAGTCGGTTCTTGTTGTAACAGCCTGTATTGGTACAGATAATACATCTACTAATGTCTCGGTCTGAATATCCACTGAAGCTGACATGCCCGGTCTGAATGGATAATAATTAGGATTGTCTTTAGGAATCAGATATTTATAAGAATCCTGAAGCAGCAGGATTTTCACGTCAAAGCTTGTTACCTGGTCGGCTGCAACTCCTGTAGTATTGGCTGAATTGGCAATTTCAGTCACAATTCCCCTGAATTTTTTTGAAAGATAAGCATCCACCTCAATCAAGGCCGTGTCACCAAGTTTTACATGTACAATGTCATTTTCATTTACTTCAACCTTGACTTCCATCAGGTTAAGATTTGCTATCCTGAGTAATTCAGTTCCCGGCATCTGTGCTGTACCAACCACCCGCTCACCCTTTTCGACATTAAGCTTTGAAATAGTACCGTTTACCGGTGCATAAATGGTAGTCTTCATCAGGTTTTCGTTTGCTTCCTTCAGCGATGCTTCGGCGCTTTTTACACCATAGTTCATCGAATTGATGTTTTCTTTGGTGGCAGCCAGTTCAGCTTTCGCAGTTTCAAAGGCAGATTGTGAATTCTCAAAATCAGCATCTGAAATAGCTCCTTTGTCGTGTAAAGTTTTGTTCCTGTTATAGGATAACTCAGCCTGTTTCATCTGGGCTTCAACCTGTAAAAGATGGGCTTGTGCATTGGCAAGATTGGCTTTGGAAGAATTGACGGTAGCAACCATCCGGTCGAGGTTGGACAGATATATATCGGGATTGATTTTAATCAGTAATTGTCCTGCCTTCACTTCATCGCCTTCTTTGACATTGAGTTCAACAATCTCACCTGAAACATCGGGGCTTATCTTCACTTCTGTTTCAGGTTGTATTTTCCCGTTGGCAGTAATGATTTCGGTGATGGTACGGTTAGCAGGTTTCTCGGTGCTGACTTTTATTCTTTCAGTATTTCCGAGCCATCCGGCACTTTTCCCAATAACAGCAAAAATGATCAGAATAATTGCAGCACCTCCCAGGTACCAAAGCAATTTTTTATTTTTCATATATTAATAATTAGTCGATAGTCGTAAGTCGATAGTCGTAAGTAAGTATCAGGTATCAGGCATTGACAAGTATTACGCATTAGGTTAATAGTTCGATTGTTCGATTGTTATTAGAAAGTATTAAATCTCTGTCTGGGTTGGTGAAATGGTTAAAGTCTGATTGGATTTCCACGGTAAAATTCCAGAATATTGAGTTTAAAGATATATTCATATTTAGATTGCAATAAGTCTGACTGAGCCTTGGCCAGATTGTTTTTGGCCGTATTGAAATCAACGGATGTCACCATACCGACATCGAATTTTTCTTTTGAATATTTGAAAGATTCCTCAAGAGCTGCAACTGATTTTTTTGATGCAAAATACTTTTTCAATGCTGCGGTAGCATCCGCCTCTGCCTGCTGAATTTCTTTGAACAGGGTTTTCTTGGCAGTTTCCAGTTGGTATTGGTTGTTCAATACATTAATCTTTGCATTGCTGACGGCAGTTTTTACCTGCCAGTTGTTAAAAATGGGGATGGTAAGGTTTAATCCCAGTGATCGATAAGCATTATCCTTTAGCTGGTCTTTGAACGGATAATTTTGATAGCTGTAATCGTAACTGGGCATCGGTATGGAATTAACAGCTTCACCACTGGCAGTATAACCTATTAATGTTGAGGGTGTTGTGCTGACATCAATTATGGTTTTTTGCCGGTTGCTGGAATAGCCGGTGTAATAAGAATAATTCAGGTTCAATCTTGGGAAATATCCTCCCCTGGCAACTGCCAGGTCTTTTTCAGAACTCTTCAGCCGGTATTCGGCGCTCTTTATCTGGGGAAGGAATAAAACTCCTTCATAATAGACTGAAGTGCTTGTCCTTATTTTTTCATTATCACTGATCTCTGACAGATCGGGGTGTTCAATATGAAAATCAACGGTTGAATCTAAATCGAGCATTTGTACCAGAGTGAGGTATGAAATGTCGAGCTGGTTTTGAGAATTGACTACCTGCAATTCATCTGATGATTCCTGTGCCTGCATTTCAAGAAGGTTCCCTTTTGCAAGACTACCTGCATCAACTAATTTTTTTGTTCTTTCCACCTGTTCATCCGACAGTGACTGCTGATTCTTTGCTATCAGAAGAAGTTCTTCATTATAAAGTATTTGCAGAAAGCCGGCGGCTATATTAAGAGATATGTCGTTTTTCATTTTATCGACATCCTGTAAAGATGCCAGAAAGTTAAACCTGTCCTTTTCCATGGTATTTATTCTCTGAAAGCCTTCAAACAGTGGCATGCTGGCATAAATCGTGAAATCGTTGGATTTCACATTTTCAGTTACAAATACATTTGTGAAAGGATCAATAGATCTGCCGAAGTTAAAATTCTGGGAAACGCTTCCATTCACTGACGGAAGGAAGGCTATTTTCGATTGTGTCATTGTATTTTTTGACAATTTTGCAGCCAGTTCCTGCTGTTTGATCTGGCTATTATGTTCGAGTGCATAATTGATACACAGCTCAAGAGACCATTTTTCCTGCGCCTGGAGAATATTATTGGAAATGAGCAGTATTAAGGTGATAAACAGAATATTAAATATCTTCATTTTGAATAAAATTAATCAGGTTGCCAAACCTCACTATAAATTGATTTTCATGCAAATTTAGTAAACAGAATAAATAATGAATTATTCTAAATACGTTCAATGATAGAAAATATTTCCCGATAGATATGTGTTTACCGGCATGAAAAGTGACGAAATGACCGGGCGACTAAGCGACAAAATGACGAAGTGACTGAGCGACAAAGAGACGAAGTGACTGAGCGACAAAGAGACGAAGTGACTGAGCGACGAAGTGACTGAGCGACAAAGAGACGAATTGACAAAGAAACGAAGTGACAGAGCGACTGACTGACGTATTATTGGTCAAACACATAATGCTACTCGCATCATATGTTCGTTTGTTAAGGAAGCTTACAAACTATCTATAGTCTGTCCATAATGTCCGATATTTTGAATTCAGAATATCGATTACTCACAACTATTTTTTAATTTTTAAGGTGTTCGTGAAATCGCTTCGCTAAGTTAACGAATTATAATTTTTGATGTAACTGATAATCTGAAATCTAAAATCGTTAATCCTTGTTCTTAAATCAGTATCAATGACATTAAAGACTGACACTATCTATACTTGGGTGGTAACTTATTTTATAATCTGTACTTCAGTTTACATTCAAAACAGGCTTTTATGATATTGATGTTTGCGGTTCTGGTAACAGGACTGACATAATCGCCACTGGTTTTCGAGGCCACATAAGGTGTGGTTTCTGAAGTACTTCCCTTAACTGATCTCATGTCGACATTTGCCCCGGTCTCGAGTGTCAGTTTTGGACTTAGGGAAAATGCAACTCCACAGGAAATAAAACCACCAAGAGAAAATTTATTTCTGTTAAGATTGTGTTTAATATTGTTTGCTTTCACACCTGGCGCTATATCAAATTCCTGGTTATCACTTGTTAACGGAACCTGCATACCATTAGAAAAATATAAGGTTCCCAGGTAATCAAATGTACCTGAAACTGAAGATTCGTCCTTAATGGAATATGACAGCAATGCGCCTGCTGAAATGTATGTATAAGCTACAAAAGCACTGTCATATTTAAAATTTATTTTAAGGTAAACAGGAATTTCAAGATTAGAAAAAAAGATTTTATCATTGAGATTTCTGCCAGTGATCTGCCTGGTATATGTTGCCGTTACCGTACTTTTGGTAACAACCGGGTTTGGCATATTATATTCTTCATAAAGGCTGTCCATTGACAATTTGCTGTTCATACCGGAGTATCCCAGACCGAAACCATACAGGAACGCAGTTCTCCGGGTTTCAAAAAAACATTTGGAATAATCAACCGTGATACCTGATCCTGTCGATTCTTTGATGGCTCCATTGTACAATTTTGTGTAAGCGCTTTGATCGAAAATTCCCGGAGCTAACAGAAATGTTGCTCCATACTTTAATGAAACTGATATGAATGACTGGTGAATCATAGGATTAATAACCGGCAGTATTTCGACCGGTTTAGGTTTTATTTTTTCTTTTTTAATCGCTTTTTCCTTCTCTGCCTGCATGTCTGTTTCCGATTTCTTTTCTGCGACTTTTTCGCCAGGCTTAATGTCCTTTAATTCGATATTTGAAATATCTGCAATCATATATTTATCAAGATTTTCAGAGACTTCAACCGTAATTGCTACCTGGTACGTTTTAATTAACCGACCTTTCTCTGAATGATGGCCGTTCACTTTTTTAGTGCCGGTGACAATCATCTCGTAATTTCCATCTTTAAATACAGGTTGTGATTTTACCATGCCGGTAAGGCTCAGAGTCAGTCCTGCAGGGTAAAACTTTCTGACGATTTTTCCATATGCCTTTGGAGAGATTTTGTCGTTGATTATTTCACGTGATAAAGAAATGTCATTAAATATCAATGAGCCTGATTTAAAAAGTTTATAAAAATTCTCAAAGTAGTTGTCAGATAGACTTTCACCATCATCTGAAAAAATACCATACTGCTGGTATAATGTCAGCAGGCTGTCAACATTTTTTTCTAATTTCCTGTTTTGTTCATTAGTCAGTACCTGGCTGAAGCAAGTTAATCCGAAAAATAAAAATACACTGGTTATAAACAGTACTTTACGCATAATTTTATGTGATTTCATCATTGTATTTATTTATGGATTATTGAACTATCATTTTCCTGGTCACTGCAAACGATTTATTATTGCTGAGTTTCACAAAATAAAAGCCTTTACAGTACTCTGGCAGCTTAATCTGCCGTGAGAAAAACTCAGAGCTTTTAAACATTTGATATTCATGAATGATCCTACCGGTTTCATCCTCTATCGTCAATGTAATATTACCAAGAATTTTATCGGTCAGCTCAATCTTAAAACTACCGTTATTTGGATTGGGAGAAATTTCGAAATCAAGATTATTATTATGTTCAGCAATGACATTGGGTTGATTAAAACACGATCTTGTTTTACAGTCTGCATTACCATTGTTCCAATACTCAACACAATACCAGTAGGCTAAAGGGTCAAAATTATCAAAATAGCAGGTCGGACTACCATAGCATGAGGTGACCGTATCAATTATGTTGGTTTCAAATGACTGGGCAAACCACTCATAATGTTGGTAGGCTGGTGGTTGTGGACAAACCAGTGTTTTATTACCCAGCAGGAAGATATCAATTGTGTCGGGTGCTGTTCCACTGGTGCCTGCCATATGAAATACATTAGAGTTATCACATCCGAATGAATTGGTTTCCATTGCAGTGATAAAAGTCTGTGAATCCGGGTTCACCCAATGAATCCAGACTTTTGGCCCTGTATTACCTGCCATGAAACTTCCACTCCCGTTTGAAATATTCCATACCATGTAATCATAATTATTTGTCTGATTTCCATTGTAAGGCACCCAGGATTCATTTTCACACACTGTGTTATTTCCTGAAATTTCAGGATATGGAATCGGATTAACAGAGATGGTAAAAGTAACCGGAATTCCATCACATAAATTCCCGTTAATATAATAATGAGGAGTAACACTAATGACAGAAGACACAGGAATATTGCCCGGATTGTTACCGGTAAAAGAATTAATGTTCCCGGTACCAACGCTTCCCAGGCCAATGCTGGTATTGCTGTTAGTCCAGGAATAACTGGCTCCGGTGACATGGCTCGTAAAAACGATCTGTTGCATTACATCCAGATGGCAAACAGAAAGATTCTCCGGGGGAGGGAATACGTCAGGTGTTGGATATATTTCATAAAAGAAATGTACAGGAGTTCCAAAACAACCATTAGCTGTAGGAGTGACATTAACAGTGGCAGTAATAATTGTATATGAATTATTTATTGCGTTAAAACCCGGTATACTGCTGGTATTTGTTCCGGACTGGCCCAGCCCGATTGAAGCATCTGAGTTTTCCCAGTTAAAAGTAGTACCTGTTACAGAACCTGAAAATATCACATCACTTGTTGTGCTGCCATTACAGACATTCTGGTTATTAATTGAATTTACAGTCGGAAGAGGAGTAACAGTAATTGTCATGGATGTAGGTGAACCAGCGCAGGTATCCGTTCCGTTGATAAACAAAGGTGTAATCAGAATATTACCACTTATGTAATCATTTGTGGTATTTGTGGTGGTGAACGATAAAATATTGCCTGTACCGGACGCACTTAATCCAATAGCTGGATTCGAGTTTGTCCAGACAAAAACAGTCCCGGGAACCGATCCGGTAAAAGTAACAGGGGAAGAGGCAATTCCTGAACAATAATTTATTGTATCGTTAATCGGGTCCACCGTGGGTTCAGGATTAACAGTTATGGTAAATATAAAGGGATTTCCGCCACAAAAGTTTGCTGTGTCATAAACGTTAATTGTAGATGTAACCGGAGATATCCCCGGATTAACTGCTGTGAATGAAGGAATATCTCCCGTACCGCCAGCTGCCAGGCCAATGGCTGCATTACTGTTAGTCCAGGTATATATGGTTCCGGGAACGGCTCCGGATATTGTTACTACAGGTTGAATTTCAGCATTACATAAAATAATATCTGAAATTGAATTAATATCAGGCAATGGATTAACTGTGACAGGGAAATCTGCCGAAACCGCACCGTTACAGTTATTCCCGGAACCATATACACTCAGGTTGCCCGATGTGGCTGTTATGCTGAAACTGACGGTTGCTGAGTCGGCATTTTGGGTAATAGTTGCTCCCGTTCCGTTGTAATTCCAGTGATAATCTGTAGCATTTGTAATTACAGGTACAGTAAAGCTGATATCAGATTGTCCCTGACATACTATGGACGTGCCTGTAATAGTTCCGGCTTCCGCTGGCAGAAGATTTACGGTAATAGGAAAATCAGCCGATATTGTTCCGTTACCGCAACTATTTACCCCATGTACGGTGAGATTTCCTGAAGTGGCAGTATCATTAAAACTGATTGTTACTGTTGAACCATTAGATATTGTGGCACCTATCCCGCTGTAACTCCAGTTATAACTTGTTGCATAAGTAATGGTAGGAATACTGTAGCTTACCCCGGTTTGTCCCTGACAAACTGTTGCTGTGCCTGTAATTGCACCAGCTGCAACAGGCAATGGATTTACAGTGATAGCATAGTTTGCAGAATTTGTTCCATTACCACAGGTATTAATTCCATGTACAGTGAGGTTACCACTCGTCGCAGAAAAACTAAAATTTATCGTAGCTGACGTGCCATTATTGGTAATTGTGGCTCCTGCTCCGCTGTAAGTCCAGCTATAACTGGTTGCATTTGTAATGTTTGGTACCGTATATGTCACGTCCGATTGTCCGACACAAACTGATGATGTACCTGTTATTGTCCCGGCAGCGACCGGCAAAGTAGTTAAAGTAACGGCATAATCGGCTGATGCAATACCATTCCCGCATGCGTTTACACCATGCACAGTTAGATTTCCGTTGGTAGCGGCAGCACTAAAATTAATGCTCACTGTTGTGCTGCTACCTGTAATTGTAGCACCGGTGCCGCTATAGGCCCAACTATAACTTGTTGCGTTTGTAACAGATGGCACTGAATAACTTACGCCAGTTTGTCCCTGGCACACAATTGATGTACCTGTTATTGTTCCGGCGGCAACTGGCAACGGATTGACAGTAATGGCATAATTTGCAGAAACGGTTCCGTTCCCGCAGGAATTTACACCATTTACCGTAAGATTACCATTAGTTGCTGTTGTACTGAAACTGATAGTTACTGAGGCGCCTGTACCGGTAATAGTTGCTCCTGTGCCGCTGTAGGTCCAGTTGTAACTCGTTGAATTGGCAATGGTGGGAACAGTGTATGTGACTGTGTTCTGACCCTGGCATACGGTCGCTGTTCCTGTTATCGTACCGGCAGCAGCTGGCAAAGGACTGACTGTTATAGCATAGTTGGCTGAATTTGTTCCGTTTCCACAGGAATTTATACCATGTACGGTAAGGTTTCCTCCGGTAGCAGAAGCACTAAAACTAATAGTTATCGAAGCAGTACTGCCGGTGATTGTGGCTCCTGTTCCGCTATATGACCAGCTATAACTTGTGGCATTGGTAATGGTTGAAACCGAATAGCTGACTGTACTCTGTCCCTGGCAAACGGTAGAAGTACCTGTTATTGCTCCGGCAGCGGATGGCAAGGGATTTACTGTAATGGCATAAGTTGCTGATGTTGTCCCGCTGCCACATGAATTTACACCATGTACGGTAAGGTTTCCGCTTGTAGCAGATGAATTGAAACTGATGGTTACTGATGCACTGCTGCCGGTGATTGTTGCTCCTGTAGCGCTGTATGACCAACTATAACTGGTGGCTCCGGTGATGGTCGGTACTGAATAACTGACTCCACTCTGGCTCTGGCATACCGTTGCAGTACCGGTAATTGTTCCTGCTGCTGCTGGCAGGGGATTGACTGTGACTGCATAGTTTGAGGAATTATTTCCATTTCCGCATGCATTGATACCATGCACGGTAAGATTTCCGCTCGTAGCTGTCGCATTATAACTTATGGTCACTGAATTACTTGTACCGGTAATTGTGGCTCCCGTACCACTGTAAGCCCAGCCGTAACTTGTCGAATTGGCAATAGCCGAAACAGTGTAGGTAACATTGTTCTGACCCTGGCATACAGTGGCTGTACCTGAAATATTTCCGGCCGAAGATGGTAAAGGACTCATTGTTATAGTATAATTTGGAGAATATGTTCCGTTACCACAGGAATTTACACCACGAACTTTAAGAATCCCGCCTGTAGCTGAAGCACTGAAACTAATGGTCACCGAATTAGTGCTGCCTGTGATTGTAGCTCCAGTGCCACTGTAAGTCCAGCTATAACTGCTGGCATTTGTAACGGCTGATACTGAATAACTGACTGAACTCTGGCCCTGGCAAACGGTTGCGGTGCCTGTTATTGTACCGGCGGCAGCCACCGGAGATTCAACAGTTATAGGATAATTCGCAGAATTTGTTCCGCTGCCACAGGTATTTATACCATGAACAGTAAGGTTTCCACTTGTAGCAGTTGCATTGAAACTAATGGTCACCGATGCACTGCTTCCGGTGATTGTGGCTCCTGTACCGCTGTATGCCCAACCATAACTGGTGGCACCGGTGATGGTGGGTACAGAATAACTAACCGAATTCGTACCCTGGCATAAAGTAGCAGTTCCGGTTATTGTTCCTGCAGCAACAGGCAATAGATTGACAGTGACGGGAAAGTTTGCAGAAACTGTTCCGTTACCACAGGAATTTACACCAAACACACTTAGATTTCCAGCGGTAGCCGTAGTGCTGAAACTGATGGTCACTGAATTACCAGTACCTGTAATTGTGGTTCCAGTACCGCTGTATTCCCAGTCATAACTGGTGGCATTCGAAATGGTCGGAACTGAATAAGTTACTGTATTTTGTCCCTGGCAAACGGTTGCTGTACCTGTAATTGCTCCGGCAGCAGATGGTAAGGGATCGACAGTTATCGTAAATGTGCAACTGGTAACATTTGTATAAGTTATGATATGACCTCCTGCACCTGCCACCGATGGATCGAAAATACCGGAAGTCACTCCGGTACCTGTTATAGTTCCACCCGCTGGAAATGAATCATTTAAATTAATTGCTGAAGAATTGATACATACACTGAAATCTGCCGGACAAGTCACATCTGAAGTAGTAATATTACCTGGTTCAGGCATAGCAGGGATGTTGTGACTGTTAATATTGCCAAGACTTAATACTATTCCTGACATAATAATTAAAACGGTAAATAGAATTTTTTTCATGTTAATATATTTTTAGCAAAAATTCGAACAATTTAAATGTCGAAAAAAGTAATAATTATGTGAAATCGTAAATCATTTTAACTGACATGTATTCAATTTATTAATTAATTAAAAATCCTCGCTTTTTTATACCGGATATATCTGGTCGCTAATTTGCATAGCTTATTAATAAAATAAATTAAATTAAAATTAAAGTTTTTAGGTAAATCCGACCAATGACCAGAGATTAATATAATCGGGAGTTTAAGCCCTGTAAAATCGATTTCAGCCTCAACCCGGAGAATTTCACTCAAGTGTATTCACCAAAACCAGGGGGCAAATATAAGGATATAAGTATTAATCTAAATGTACCGGAAGTAAGTAGCAATAAAATAATTAAAGACCTGCCGGTATTCCATTTCAGGTAGAATCATTTGAAACCCCTTTATTCAAAACGTTAATTTCCATAACCCGATCAACCTGCCAGATTTCATGATACAATTATATGGAAAATATGTACATTGATCATCCGATGCTCGATTTGTTTTCAGAATTGATGTCCATACCGGAAAATGTTCCACAGAATAGGATAAAAGTACATTTGCAGATGTACAGTTTCAACAGATTATAAAGATTAATTTTGCTGGGTTTTGGGGTGAATTAAAGATCCGGAAGCACTTCCTGAATACAGAAAAAATCATCGTTGTTTATTTTGCTGGTTGACTTTTTCAGCTTATTCTGAATAATGAGCAAATTCTGCAAGTTTTTTATTCCGGTTATCGTCAAATAATTTACAGTAAAAAAATAATGTGAATCGTTTTCTGTTTATATATTGGACACGCCGGCTAAATTGACCAACTCACACCGATTCAAGTGTACTACTGTAAATATTTGAGGATGTTATGAATGCGAATATCAAGATAGACCGGCGTAAGCTGATCAAATTGGTTGGCGCATCCACATACACAGTATATTCCATAAGTAAAAAAGCCTTTCCTGTTTGTCGGAATGGCTTTTCAGCTCCCCCTCCAGGACTTGAACCTGGGACCCTCTGATTAACAGTCAGATGCTCTAACCGACTGAGCTAAGGAGGAGTATTTAAATCGGCTGCAAAAGTATTTTATTTCTTTAAACTTTACAATAGCAAAGAGGAAAAATTAAAAATAGTTTCGTCTTAGCTGCAGGATTTATTTTGAAACATAAGCTATCAGGTCAATAGAACATAAGTCGTAATTCATAAGTCGTAAGTCATAAGTCGTAAGTCGTAAGTCATAAGTCATAAGCATAATTTGTAAAATAATTGTCTACATTTTCAAATTTTCAAATTTTCAAATCTTCAAATCTGATAAATACAGCCTTTTAACCTGGAATGATCAATTGTAGTTTTCCCTGATGTGATTTGCGATTTTCTCCATCAGCCACCTTGGTGTTGAGGTGGCGCCGCATATTCCGACTGATCTTATGTTTTGAAACCATTTTGGGTTAATATCTTCAACATCAGATACAAGATGAGAATTTGCATTTTCTTCCCTGCAAAAATCAAAGAGCATTTTCCCATTAGAACTTTTTTTGCCACTTACGAAGATAACGATGGTATGTTTCCGGGCAAAATTACGCAAAATAGGTGCACGGCCGGATACATGCCTGCATATGGCGTCATTGGCAGTAAGCCTGATATTATCAGTTCCCTGCTGTTGTAGTACTCATGGTAGTCTGAGAAAACACACTTACAGGCTTTGAAAAATTGATTTTCACAAGGTCGCCGATAGTATTAACTACGATAACTTTTCCGTTTGTCTGTCCAACAAGACCGTTGACTTCCGCATGCCCTTCTTTTCCATAAATAACAATCTGCCCTCCTTCCCTGGTGATTTCGTCAAAGCCATGTTTAATGCTGTTCTGAAGCCTTAACACAACCGGGCAGGAGGCATCAATCAGTTCTATATTGTTCTCAATGGCAATCCGGTATGTTTCAGGGGGTTCTCCATGAGCGCGTAATAAAATCCTGCAGTTTTTCAGTTTTTTAAATTGTTCATGATCAACAGTGATCAGTCCCAGGTTCTTGAGCCGTTCCACTTCCACATTATTATGCACAATATCCCCAAGGCAGTAAAGTGTCTCATTATTTTCAAGCATTTCCTGAGCCATTTCGATGGCATAAACAACTCCAAAGCAAAAGCCTGATTTGTCATCTATCTCAATTTCAAATTTCATTTTACAATTTGCCACCGCTTTTTTCAAAGCTGTCGATAAATTCCGGTATTTGGTCAACATCAATGCGTTTGGCGATAATTTGCTTTTTTTCATTCAGAATATAAATGGTCGGAGTGCTGTATACATCGTACTTATTTCTGAAATCTGTCCAGTAATATGGGTCGTAACCATTTATCCAGTCAGTCATTGCATTATCGTCGATAAATTTCTCCCAGTCAGTTTTTAAATTTGGTTGTGTCATTACAGCCATCACTTCCACACCACCAGGGCGTTGCCATAATGTTTCATATATTTCGTGAAGTTTAGGAATGAGTTTTTTACAATGCCCGCAACTGGGTTCCCAGAATGCAAGTATGGTATATTTTGCTTTTATGGAAGATAAAGTCCTGATATTATTGTCGAGTGTGATAATCTTCACTTCTGGGGCAATATTTCCAATCAGGTTTGGCTTTGTCTTGACTACCCTGTCCCTGATCTTAGCCATTCTTGCTGTATCGACCCAATCGGCCTGACCAGATAAAAAGTATTTTTCACCAAAATAGACAAGCAGTTTATCCATATTCATTCTTTTGGTCTGGAATGGCAGGTTGAGCAGGTATTCAAGAGTATATTTAAATACATCGTGATTCACCTTTGCTTTTTCAATGACCTTTTCACCCTCTGCAATAAGTGTATCAGGCTGAAATACAATCTGAGTGAAAAAAGTATTCAGCCTGTTATAATAAAGCTGGGTTCTTAATAATTTATCGTCAGAAAAATTGACAAGGTCGAAATAGTGGTTTTTGGTGTAATAATATTTCAGGATACTTAAAACGGAATCTTTATTGGTAATCTTTTCATCGACTTTGAAATCAGGAAATTCAGGTGTCATCTGAATTTTAATTATATCTGCAAAAAAGGTACCGGGGTATTCTTTCAGGATACGCTTCCATTCAGTCTCCACCTGGTTCTGCATTTTTTGCATCTCATCTTTGATTATTTTGGACGAATCTGCATTACTTTCGTTGGCTTTAAGCCTTTCCTGAAGCTTAGCCATCTTCTTATTTTGTTTTCCAATATATCGTTGATAATCATTAAAATATATATTTTCGTCAGATCCTTTAAATTTCAATTTTCCGGTATAATCGGTTGAATCAGTTGTAATTGAGAACTCCTGTTTTTCGGTTACCAGAAATTCAAAAGCAATCGTTTTGGTAGGAAGTACCATGAAATAAAGCCCGCCGTCCAGTTTTTTATTACCTTTAAAAACACCGGCTCCGTTTTCGTCCAGGTGAATGGTATCCTTAACGTAAGTTTTATCGGCAAAATAATATCCAAGGTAAACATTTTTGTTACCAAGTCCATTCACTTTTACTTTAATTTCGTAACCTCCGGCGAACAAGTTCAATCCCAGGAGTAAAAGCAGGTTAGTAAATAAACATCTCATCTTCATCAAAATATGATTAAGCGGGTTAATAATTCAAATTAAAAACGCAGTAAAATTATAAAAAGGTATTAAATCAGGAGTTATTTTCAATTTGATGAAAATTTTATATAAACCTCATATTTATAATAAAATAAACTGATATTTTTGTTTTCCAGCCACAATGATAAATGATAAAAAATGTTAAAACTTTCTTTACGCATAAACTGCTATATAAAAGAGGATTTAATCAAATTTATGTATATTGCAGCGTTTTATTCAGGCAAAATATATTTTACATATGCCTGATAATATTATAATTACAATTTAGTTTTATTAAAAGTTTAATTTATATTTCTATGAAACAATTTATCATAAGGAGTTTCTTACTGCTGGTATTAAGCCTGACATTTGTATACTCTGGATTTTCCCAGTTAACAGCAAACGCTTTTCCTACGAATGTGACTTGCAACGGAGGTAACAACGGAGCAGTAAATCTTTTTGTAACAGGGGGACTTACACCGTATTCCTACCTTTGGTCAAATGCAGTAACTACTCAAAATCTGACAGGGTTAACTGCCGGTACTTATAGTGTAACTGTATCAGATGCCAATGGTCCGTCCGTTGGACCTATGACGTGGAATTATATCATTACCAGTACTAACCACACCATACTGGTACCTACCGGAGCCGTTACAATCAATGGCAATGCTATTGATGCAAATGATTTTATCGGTGTATTCTTTAATTTAAGTGGTGGCGGATTAGGTTGTGGTGGATATTCACAATGGCCTAGTTCAGGTCCCGCAGCTGTGTCTGCATGGGGAGTTGATGTCGGTAATGATGGTTTTGCTTCCGGCGAAGCGTTTAAATGGAAAGCCTGGCATATCATCAGCGGATCAAACGGAGTTGTGGTGACTATGACCGCAACCTATAATGCCGGATTTCCTAATCAGGGCAATTATTCACCCAGCGGTATGAGCGGAGTTCTTACAATGACCGGTACTTACGGTACAGCATTGACTACTACTGCTTCAGCTATAGTTACTCAACCTGCTGCAATAACAATAACAGGTACGACTTCAAACCCAAGTTGTCCCGGAAGCACAAATGGCGCTGTAAATATTACCGTATCCGGTGGTACTTCACCCTATACTTATCATTGGAGCAATAATGCGACCATTCAGAATATCACAGGATTGGCAGCCGGAACTTACAGTGTTACAACGACCGACAACCACTCATGTACACAAACAGCGGGCTTTACATTAAATGCACCGGTTGGAATGTCGCTGACACCAACATCTACCAATATTTCATGTTTTAGTGGATCAAACGGTTCAATAAATATGGTTGTTACCGGTGGAACAACACCTTATACTTATCACTGGCAGAATAATGCCACAATACAAAACCTGAGCGGACTTGCATCCGGTACATACAGTATTACAGTTACTGATGCTGTAACATGTACAGCTACCGGTACTTATACATTAACTCAACCTTCAATCATAAGTGCTACAAATACCATCTCCAATATTACCTGTAACGGACTTCTGAATGGGAGTATATCAATTGTTCCGTCAGGTGGTACTCCCGGGTATACCTTCCATTGGTCAAATTCAGCAACTATACAGAATTTAACAGCCCTTGCCGCCGGAACCTTTAATCTGACAGTGACAGATGCCAACACATGTAGTGTGACATTCAGTTATTCAGTGACCCAACCTGCCGTTCTGGCAACGACTAATACTATCACCAATGTGAGTTGTAATGGCGGAAGTAATGGGGCAATTAATCTTACTGTCTCCGGTGGTACTTCCCCTTATACTTATCTCTGGCAGAATAGTGCCACTAGCCAGAATTTAAATAATGTACCGGCAGGAACTTCATATGCGGTTACAGTAACGGATTCTCATACTTGTACGGTTTTAGGAGGTCCGTATACCATTACTCAACCGGCAGTTCTGGTAGTAAGCGGTGCCGGAACTAACCCAAGTTGTCCTGCCAGTACCAACGGTTCAGTAACTATTACCGTTAGCGGTGGCACTTCACCTTATACCTACCATTGGAGTAATAATGCAACTACTCAGAATGCTTCGGGATTAGCAGCCGGGATTTACAGTGTTACCGTAACCGACAACCACTCTTGTACACAAACAGCGGGCTTTACATTAAATGCACCGGTGGCAATATCACTTACCCCAACTACTGCCAATATTTCCTGCAATAATGGTTCAAACGGATCGATCAGCCTGGCAGTTTCAGGAGGAGCAACTCCTTATACCTATCATTGGCAGAATAGTGCTTCAACACAGAACCTGAGCGGACTTACTGCAGGTACTTACAGTGTTACTGTGACCGATGCTGTAACCTGTACTGCCACTGCTAATTACACACTTACCCAGCCTACAGTTGTGAGTGTTACAAATAATATTACAAATATTACCTGCAATGGACTTCTGAATGGAAGCATTTCCATTACACCTTCAGGTGGAACTCCAGGGTATACTTATTTATGGTCCAATTCAACAACCACTCAAAATATTACGGGTGTCGCTGCCGGAACTTTTACCCTGACTGTGACCGATGCCAACATCTGTAGTTTTACTTTCAGCTATTCAATTACCCAACCGGCTGTTTTGGCAACGACCAATGTAATCACCAACGTGAGTTGTAACGGTGGAAGTAATGGTGCAATTGTTCTTAGCGTAACCGGAGGAACTTCACCATATACCTATCACTGGCAAAATAATGCCACAACCCAGAATTTAAATAATATTCCTGCCGGAACCAACTATATGGTCACCGTGACCGATTCCCATTCATGTTCTGTTATTGCGGGACCAATTACTATCACTCAACCGACTGCTCTGGTTATTTCTGGTACCGGTACTAACCCAGGTTGTCCGGGCAGTTCAAATGGTTCCGTTAATATTACTGTTTCCGGTGGTATAACACCTTATACATTTCATTGGAGTAATAACTCAACTACTCAGAATATTTCAGCATTAACTGCAGGAACTTATAGTATTACTATGACGGATAATAACAACTGTACACAAACTGCAGGTTTTACCTTAAATGCTCCGGTAGCAATGACAATCACACCAACAACTGCCAATATTTCCTGTAGTGGAGGATCAAATGGATCGATCAGCCTGGCTGTTTCAGGTGGAGCCACTCCATATACCTATCACTGGCTGAATAATGCCACCACACAAAACCTGAGCGGGCTCACTGCCGGAACATATAGTGTAACAGTAACCGATGCAAACCTTTGTACTTCTTCACTTTCAACGACACTTACACAGCCGGCTTCATTGGGTATTATTGCTCTTACTTCAAATTATAATGGTTATAATATAAGTTATTATGGAGGATCTGACGGTACCATTACTGTTACAGTCCTCGGCGGAACAACTCCCTATGCTTATCATTGGTCCAATAATGCCACATCCCAGAATTTAACTGCCATAGCTGCCGGAATATATATCCTTACAGTTACTGATAATCATTCCTGCACTCTTACTTCAAGCACCACTATGACTCAACCTGCCCAGGGTAGTCCAATTGTTGTCAGCGGAACAGAAACAAATGAGACTTGTTTTGGCGGTTCAAATGGCTCTGCAGATATCACTGTATCAGGCGGAGTTCCTCCTTACCATTATATCTGGTCAAATGGCGCAACTATCCAGGATCTGAATAATATAGCAGCTAGTATTTATAATTTGACTGTGACTGATTCCGGTACTTCTGTTCCTGTTTTTAACTGGACTTTTGCGTTCACAGGGGTAAACCATAGCATATTGCTGCAGACCAATACCATTTTTATTAATAGCAACCCGATACAGAATGGTGATTATGTGGGAGTTTTCTATACGACGACCAATGGATTAACCTGCGGAGGATATACAGAATGGACAGGAGTAAATGCTTCAATTACAGCTTGGGGAGATGATCCAATGTCATCGGCAAAAGACGGTTTTGCCGATAATGAAGCATTTAACCTGAAAGTCTGGAATACTGCCGATGGTTGTGCAATTGATATGACTGCCACCTGGATGACCGGCCAGCCTAACGGAGGTAATTTTGTTGCCAACGGATTGAGTGGAATAGCTAGCCTGAATGGTACAGGAACTTGTCCGCCCCCAGGTCCAAATTCTGCTACTTTTTCCATAACAATAAATCAACCAACTCAGATAACCACCACCGGAGTGATAAATAATGTAACATGCAATGGAGCTAATAATGGTTCAGTGAACATAACTGTTACAGGAGGTAATTCTCCTTATACCTATCATTGGAGTACAGGCGCCACAACCCAAAATCTTAGTGCTTTAGTAGCCGGAACATATATAGTTACAATAACCGATAGTCATACATGTACAAATACTGCACAGTACACAGTCAGCGAACAGGCATCTTTAACTCTTACCACAGTTTTATCTGATTATCTTGGCTTTAATATAAGTGCCAATGGTGCCAGCGATGGATGGATAGATCTTACAGTTACCGGTGGAACAGCTCCGTATACCTATATATGGTCTAACGGTTCAACAAATCAGGATCTGAGTAACCTGCCAGCAGGTACTTATCATGTCACAGTTACTGATTTTTATAGTTGTAATGGTTTTATGACCATAACTCTTACCCAGCCTAACCCTGTCATTCCATTAGTAGCCAACCAGGTTATTACCAATGTCAGTTGTTATGGCTTGAGTGACGGGGCTATCAATCTGACAGTTACCGGAGGTGTGACACCTTATACCTATTTCTGGTCTGACTCCCAGACAACTGAGGATATATCGGGTTTACCGGCCGGGACTTATACAGTTACTATTATTGATGCTTCGGGTACTTATGGTGGACCATTTAACTGGACTTATACCAATACGGGCAGTAATCATATAATTTTAATTATGACAAATACCGTCAATCTGATCGGTAGTCCTGTTCAGGATGGTGATTATATAGGAGTTTTCTATCATACACCCGCTGGTGGTTTGGCTTGTGGAGGTTATATTCAATATAACGATACCGCTTCAATGGAGGTGACTGCCTGGGGCGATGATCCGACGACTCCTGGGAAAGATGGATTCAATGGTGGTGAAGCCTTTACCTGGAAAATAAAACGTCAGGCTGACGGATTTGAATCACTGCTTACACCAACCTATTTACCGGCAGATACTTCCGGTATTCTGAACGACAGTTTATTTGTTGTTAATGGAATGAGTATATTGTCAAACCTGACGGCCAATATGCCTCCGACCATTTTACCCCAGATTTTGGTTCATACTGTTACCGTGACCCAGCCTGTCCAGGTTGTGATCACGGCATCATCTGATACTGCGGTATGTGCTGGTACTTATGCAACAATCAGCGTTACCGGTAATGCCAGTTCTTATCTCTGGAGCAATGGAAGTACTGCAACATCACAAAATGTCTCACCTTCTGTTACAACAACGTATACGGTTACCGGAACTACCAATGGTTGCATCAATACTGATTCAGTTATAGTTACGGTAAATTCTCTTCCGGTTGTTGATCTCGGGGCTGATCAGAATGTGGTTGTAAATACCCCCGTTACTCTTGATGCAGGAGCATTTGCATCATACCTGTGGTCTACTACGGCAAGCACTCAGACCATTACCCTGTTAAATACCTCAGTTGGAATTTTTACTTACTCGGTTACTGTTACAGATGTCAATGATTGCGAAGGTTCCGATGAGGTAGTAATCACAGTTACTGCGGGCGTTGAAGAAATAAATGACGGAAATATGATCATTGTTTATCCAAATCCAGGTACTGATTATTTTAATGTAATGGTTGAAAACAAACAAATGAATGATTATCAGGTTGATATTTTGGATCTTTCTGGTAAATTAATAATCAGCAGGCAAGTAAAATCAGGTGTGAATTTCGTAGAAAGATTTAATGTATCTTCTTTTGCCAAAGGAACTTATTTTGTGAAAGTTAGCTATGCAGATAAACAGAAAATAAAAAAACTGGTTATTGAATAAATCAGTGAAGTACAATACGGAAAAGCGAGTTATTGAGCTCGCTTTTTTGTTAATATTAATACTCGAATAATTATGGCTCAGCAATTATCAATACCAAAAGGAACCAGGGATTTTCTGCCTTTTGAAATGGTAAGAAGAAATTTTATTTTCGATACTATACGTAAGGTTTTTATCACCTTTGGTTATTTGCCAATCGAAACCCCGGCAATGGAAAACCTGTCGACTTTGCTTGGTAAATATGGAGAAGAAGGGGATAAACTATTATTCAGAATTCTGAATTCGGGTAATTTTCTGGGTGAGATTAATAATGCAGACTTACAACAAACCGATTACCAGCAGTTAGCATCAATATTCTGCGAAAAGGGACTCAGGTATGACCTTACAGTTCCGTTTGCCCGCTTTGTGGTAATGCACAGGAATGAACTTACTTTCCCTTTAAAAAGATACCAGATTCAGCCGGTATGGCGTGCCGACAGGCCACAGAAAGGCAGGTACCGTGAATTCTACCAGTGCGATGTTGATGTTATAGGCAGCGATTCATTACTGAATGAGGTGGAACTGTTACAGATCATTGATGCTGTATTTGGGAAGCTGAATATCAGAAGTGTGATAAAGATCAACAACAGGAAAATACTGAGCGCGATTGCCGAACTCATTGGAGAAAGTGACAAGATGACCGATATTATGGTGGCAGTGGATAAAATAGAGAAAGTCGGGATGGATAAAATCATTGAAGAACTTCTGGCTAAAGGAATTTCATCCGCTGCTATTGACAAACTCAAACCTTTGCTCGGGATTACCGGAACGACTTTGGAAAAACTGGAAATACTGAAAAAGGTTTTCAGTAATTCAAATGATGGAAAAACCGGGATTGAAGAGCTCGAATATATCTTTAATACCCTTGATCAGGTCAGTTTACAATCTGAAGTGGTTGTTGACCTTACACTTGCCCGTGGTCTGAATTATTATACCGGGGCTATTATTGAAGTCAAAGCAAAGGACGTTGAAATTGGGAGTATCTGTGGGGGAGGAAGATATGATAACCTGACCGGTATTTTCGGACTTCCGGGAATATCAGGCACAGGTATTTCATTTGGTGCCGACAGGATATTTGATGTTATGAACCAGTTGAATCTGTTTCCGGATGACAGTACTTATTCCGATGGTGCATTGTTTCTTAATTTTGGTGAAAATGAGGCCAGGTACTGTTTACCAGTGATTGACCGCTTAAGAAAAGCGGGGATAAGTGCCGAACTGTACCCTGATACCGACAGGATTAAAAAACAAATGACCTATGCCGATTCCAGGAAAATTAAATATGTTATCCTGGCAGGTGCAGATGAAGTTAAGGATAAGATGCTGACATTGAAAAATATGCAATCAGGAGACCAGTCCCGCATGAATCCGGATGAATTGATCGCCAGACTACACGATGAAAATAATTATTGATTCAGACATGTTGAAAGTGATTTCTTTATACTGATTCAATATCTCCCGGTTAATTGTTTTATGAACATGATTTTTAACATGATTTCCTGTCTATTTAAAAATCTATTTTTGCAGATCATTTTTATATAATTATCAAATATTTAAATATTTAATCTATGGCGTATATTGTTACAGGTAGAAATCTGACCATTGAAGACGTAGTAAAAGTGGCTCGTCATGGCGAGAAAGTTGAACTTCATCCTGATGCTTTGCAGCGGATCAAAATATGCAGGGCTATGCTAGAGAAAAAGATTGAAGCGCATGAAATTATGTATGGTGTTAATACCGGGATCGGTGAATTTTCTGAAATGGTTCTGAATGACGACCAGGTGAAAGATTTTCAGAAATATCTTATTTATAATCATGCTGCAGGAATCGGTGAAGCAGCTCCGATTGAACATGTAAGAGGTGCCATGCTGGGCAGAATCAATGTTCATGCCCATGGAAACTCAGGTTGCAGGCCTGAAATAACACTTACACTTATTGAAATGTTGAATAAAGGTGTAACTCCATTTGTTTGTGTGAAAGGATCAGTGGGAGCCTGCGGTGATCTTGCGCCTATGTCTCAGATTGCATTGCTCTTGCTTGGCGAAGGGAAGGCTTTTTACCGGGGTGAATTATTAATGGGCGATGAAGCTATGAAAAAAGCAGGCATTGCCATACCTGGTATACAAGCCAGGGACGGGCTGGCAACCATCAACGGTTCAAATGTTCTGACCGCAATGTCAGCTCTATTCCTGTATGATGCAAATAACTGGTTGAAGCAGGCTGAGATAGCCGCTGCAATGTCGCTTGAGGCTCTGAAAGCAAATATGCGACCATACAATACTAAATTACATGAGATTAGAGGATTCAAAGGAGCTGTCAGAAGCGCTGCTGCCATTCGCAAAATAGTTGCCGGTGGTGACCTTGCAGAATCAAGAATTAAATGCAAAGTACAGGATGCTTATTCTATGCGTTCCACACCCCAGGTAATAGGCGCTGCACATGATTCGCTCGCATATGCCCGTTCACAGGTTGAGATCGAATTAAATGGTGTGGGAGATAACCCGGTTTTTTTTCCTGAGGAAAACATGCAGCTTTCGGGGGCTAATTTCCAGGGTAGCCCGGTTTCGTTACCAATGGATATGGCAGGTGTTGCTATTACAATGGTCTCAGTAATGTCGGAAAGACGAATGAACAGGTTGAATAACCCGGCGCTAAGCGTTGGGCTGCCTGCTTTCTTAACAAAAGGTGCAGGGATGTTCTCCGGTTTGATGTTGAGCCAGTACACTGCTGACATGCAGATAGTCGAACAAAAAATCCTTTGTACTCCTGCTTCTATTCAATCCATTCCTGCTGCTGCTGATCAGGAGGATTTTGTTTCAATGGGAATGAATACTGCATTGAAGAATAACCAGATACTTGATAATGCATACGGAATTCTCGGCATTGAATTTATGGCTGCTGCCCAGGCTCTGGATTTCCGTGAATACATATTCGGTAAAGGTACCACAAAGGCAAAGGAAGTAATTCGTAAATATGTTGAATTCCTTGATGTCGACCGCCCTTTGTATAATGATCATAATAAAATGAAAGATATTGTCAGGTCTTGTGAGATTTTGAATGAAGTCGAAAAAGTGACCGGAAGCCTGGAATAAGTTCGTCGATAGTCAATAGTCGATAGTCAATAGTCGTAATTCGTACGTCGTAATTCGTAATTCGTAAATTGTTCGATTTTGCCTGAAAGTCCAAAATAATTTGTACACAATTAAGCCCAAAAAGAAATTAGGTCAGCATTTTCTTATTGATAAGAATATTGCCTTTAAAATTGTGAATAGTCTTCACTCCGGGATACAGGGCAAGGTTCTTGAGTTAGGCCCAGGTACTGGTATGCTTACCCAGTTTCTTGTACAAATTCCGGCAATAGAACTTACTGTGGTTGAGTTGGATGATGAGTCAGTCATGTTTCTGTACGAAGCATATCCAAATCTGGGAAAAAGGATAATTCATGCTGACTTTCTCCGTCTTGACCTGACACAACTCATGAATGGAACGTTCTCACTGATTGGAAACTTCCCTTATAATATTTCAAGCCAGATTTTATTTAAAGTGCTGGAATATAAAGATCTTATACCAGAAGTAGTTTGCATGCTGCAGAAAGAAATGGCCGAAAGGATTGTTTCCGGTGAAGGATCAAAAATATATGGAATTGTAAGTGTTTTGTTACAATCATTCTATCATGTTGATTATCTTTTTACTGTAAGTGAGAATGTGTTTTATCCTCCTCCAAAAGTCAAATCGGCGGTCATCAGGCTCAGCCGGAATGATACAAAAAAACTTGATTGCAATGAAACCCTGTTCGTCAGAGTAGTCAAAACGTGTTTTAACCAACGCAGAAAAATGATAAGGAATTCAATAAAAAGCCTGACCAGCGCTGCTTTTGTCACCGATCATCCTTTTCTGTCATTGCGACCCGAACAACTGAGCGTTGCACAATTCGTCGAATTAACTAACTTTGTTGAATCTGCCGGTTATCAATTATTATGAACCGAAATTTTCAGGAATCCCAGGTGACTGCTTTTTGCTTGTAAAAATGGTTATCGACAATTTAATATAATATGCAGGTTATCAAGCCAGCAAAAGATATGATCATTGCCATTGACGGTTATTCGTCCTGTGGAAAAAGTACCTTAGCAAGAGACCTGGCAAATATCCTGAATTATACATATATTGACAGTGGTGCAATGTACAGGGCAGTTACCTGGCTGGCCCTTCAACATGGACTGGTTAATGACCAGTCAGTAGATATCGCCCAACTTGGTAATATTATTATGAACCTCAGTATTTCGTTTCAAACCAAAGATTTAAAAAATGAACAGGATATTCTCATTAACGGGGAAGCTCCGGGTGAGAAGTTAAGAAGCACTGAGGTCTCTGCTAATGTTAGTTATATCAGCAAGATAGGATTAGTCAGAAAAAAAATGGTTGAAATGCAAAGAATGATGGGCCGGAATAAAAGGGTGGTAATGGATGGCAGAGATATCGGGACAGTGGTTTTTCCGGATGCTGACATTAAAATATTTATGACTGCCTCTCTTAAAATCCGTACACAGAGAAGGTTTATGGAACTGAAGACTAAAAATATTGACATTAGTTTTGAAGAAGTGAAAGATAACCTAAAAACAAGGGATTTAATTGATGAATCCAGGGAAGAAAGTCCACTTAGAAAAGCCGATGGTGCCATGGTTCTGGATAACAGCTTTATGAGCCGTACCGAACAACTGGAATGGATTGTCAGCAAAATCAATGAACAGCAGTTTAGTTGAATGATCAGTGATGAGTATCAGGTATCTGGACATAGGATAGATTATATTCAAAGTGATGAAGTGATGAGGTGATGAAGTGATGAGATGCAGGGGCGATGGGGCGAACGAAGAGACTGAGTGACTAAGTGAAGGGGCGAAGGAGCGACTGATTTTGGTTTTTTGATTTATAACTTTATAAACTTTATAAACTTTACGAACTTTATTGACTCTGAATTTTAAGATGTTGCCAAAAAAACGATGAAACAAGTCTTAATTTTAATGCTGATAATCAGTGTCGCATTTGTATCCTGTAAAAAAGGAAAAAAAATACAAGTCACCGGTGAACTGATCCCTGCGAAAAAGATGGTTGAATTACTGGTCGATATTCATCTGGCAGATGCAATTGCTATAACAGTACAAAGGCAGAAAATCGGGAACGAACCTTTAAATTCCCTTTATTCTTCGGTCTTTAACAAACACGGATGCACCAGGAAGCAATTCGAAAACAGCATTGCCTACTATTCGGATCATCTTGAAGATTATGAAAAGATTTACGATGAGGTGATTGAAACTCTCAGTAAAATGGAAAGCCGTTATTCAAAAGGATTGGGAAAAGATGAGGAAACTGAATATGAAAAAGGTTCAAATAATAATAATCATGTTCAGGTAACTATTCAGCGAAGGATGGGTGATTCTGTTTCTATTACTCACAAGCCTGATTCCACCATATTCAGATCAATGCAACAGGCCAAAGAACAAATGAAGAAAATCATTGAAAAGAACAGGGAGAAAAACAAACTAAGCAGGCATTAGGCACCAGGCACTAGGCACTAGGCATAAGGCACTAGTTAGCAATAAGACAAAGAAAATAAAGAGTTTCATTTTGAATAGCTTGAATCATATAAATACTTAACTTCATAAAAATATTTTAATATGCCAATAAATGCTATAAAAGAACTTTTTCAAAGATCTGATTCCAGTGGATCAAAGTCGACTGTCTTAAAACCACTGACCTGGTTCATTTCAATAATAATTGGAGGTCTTATTCTTTTAATAAAGATTGATGCTCCTTTATGGGTCGTAATTATGTTCTCAATTGTTATGGGTATTGTAATTATTGTTTTTCTTTTTTCTTATTTATATTGCTTGTTTACAGACAGGGATGCAATTAGAAGTGAAAAGTATTCTATTCAGAAAATGGCAATTGAAAAAGGATTATACGGTGACAATATTACTGGCTTATTTCCTGCTAATGATAGGAAAGAGTTACGAAATGGAAAAAAAGTGTCAAACAATTCTGAAGAGGAGAAAATATAATGAAAAAGAGATTTATAGTCTGTGTCGAAGTTTCGACAAATGAGCAGAGCCAATTATTTTTGGATTACATTATAAAAAATAATTTAGGCTGGTGGCATTGGATGTCCAATTTCTGGTTACTAAATAATTCTAGTGGAAATCTTAATTCAGAAAATATTAGGGATGAATTATTAAAGATATATCCTGAAATTAATAATATTGTTATTGAAATCACTAATAATGGAGATACTTGGTCTGCTTATGGTCCAAGGGATGAAAGCAAAAACTATTTTAAATGGTTACATGATAACTGGAAAAAGTTTTAATTATTTGACAATAATATTACGCCCAGTTGCAACACTGGCTTTCTGCAAGCAGGGCATGTGGTTAAAGGAGAGATTCGTACTTTTAATAACCTTTTCTGTTTTAGGACAGGAAACGGCTTCGAATCCCCTGCCAGCAGAAAGCCCGGGAACGAAAGCAGATAAAATAATAATGGATACTTTGTGGTAAAGTGCAGGAATAAAACCCTGATTACATAAATGATAATCTTTGGTCAAATCGTTCTAATGCCTAGTGCCTATTGCCTATTGCTTTAATTCAAAATCAGCTTCTCAGCATGGCTGATTTTTCCATCTTCAAATAACCTGATAATATAACTGCCTTTTTTATAACCATTTGTTTTCCATTTGAAAGAATGCTGATATACCGGGAATTGATAATTAAGTATTTCCTTTCCATCTATTTGGCAAATTTTGATGGATGCCTTATTATTACCAAGGTACTCAATAGTGACATCACTTCCCGAAGGGTTAGGGAAAACCCGTAAGCTGCTCTGCGGAATATTTTCATCAACGTGAAGAATATTCCGGTTCCTGGCTGCCAGGCAATATTCCCCGGTTTTTAATGTATCAATGGCCAGGTTTCCACTGATGGATGTTCCTTCCAATGCTGAAGGTATCAGTTTCCAGTCGTAAGATGTATTTTTCCTGTATAATAAAACCAGGGAATCCACTGTAATGCTGTCATTCAACAAGTCAATGTCAAGTAAACCGTTAGTTCCTGAAGTCGCTTTGCTATAGGCAAATTTACCATTCATAATCAGGCTGTCAGGAATAATTCCATCTACTTTCCAATATCTTACATGTGAGAGAGTAAGTTGAGGATTCGGGACTTTCAGGCTATCCGGCGGCACCCAGTTGTGCTCGATCCTGACAAATCCTGAATCTGTTGCATCTGTAACAACAGCCGTGAAATAAGTACTCGGGAAATTAACTGTACCTAAAGCTGTTACCTTATTATTACAGGAGGTTTTGGCATCCATTACGCCACTGTTGTAATCGAGAATGGCACAAGCGGGGTTAAAAGAAATGGTGGTGGTCAGAATTCCGAATTCACCGGAGAACTGTGCAAGTTTAGTGCTGGTATTCTGGTTTTGATCAATAAAAGTCACAGGGATCCTGTTAGAATTGGCAAACTGTGACAGCCCTCTAAGTCTCTGCCTTATATAAACCGTTACATTATAATCTGTTCCACTTGGTATGACTGTGAATGAGTCAATGGAAAAATGGGGCCAGCCTCCCGAATAAACCCAGGTCTGAAAAAAATCATCCATGTTGGTGCCTGTATGGGTAGTGAGAAAATTTTTCAATTGTTCAGTAGTGGCATCCTTAAAAGCAAAGGAATTCAGGTAACCTTTTATTACAGCGAAGAAAACTGTATCGCTGAGGTACTTTCTTAACGTATGTACAACGTCTGCACCTTTATCATATATAGTTGAGCAATAAGTCATACTGTCAGGTAAACCGTATAGCGGCAGGAATCCGCCATCTTTAATATGCAGGTATCTCAGGTTTTCACAATGAAGAACCATACGTTGTTTTGCGGCTGGTATACTTCCATAGTGAAATTCTCTGAAAAGGTATTCACAATAACCAGCCCAGCCTTCGTTTAGCCACATATCTGAATCGGAATGACAGGTAACCTGGTCGCCAAACCAACTGTGGGATAATTCATGAACAATCATGGATTCATTAAGCAGGGTTCCATCAACATTGATTTTTGGATAAGCTATATTTGTGGGATTCTCCATAGCGCCGCCATTAAACGGGACAATGGAATATCCGATTCTGGGCCAACGGTAACGGCCAAATTTACTTTCAAAAATATGAAAGGCGCTTTCCAGGTTAGTAAAAGAATGTACCGCATTCAAAGAATCGGCAGGTTCAACAAAAATTGTGACCGGGATAGTATCCTGGATACCAATGTAGGACGAGGTGATAACAGAATAATTGTCAATAGCAACGGAAGCGAGATAGGCCGGTATTTTCTGTGACATGTGCCAGTGATATGTGATCATGGTGCTGTCGGAATTATAAGTCGAATCAATCAGTTTCCCTTCGCATATAGCTTTTTTACCTGTCGGAACAGTAATTTTGTAATCATAAATTGCCCGGTCAATAAAATCATCCACGCAGGGAAACCATACTTTGCCAAAATTATGAGGTGAACCATAGAAATCCATTCCAATGTTGAATGCTGCTGACGATGAAAAATAAAAACCTCCCCACCCCTGAACTGCAATATGTGGCGTTCCGTGGTAAAAAACAGTGATCACCATTGTGTCGGTGGTCGAAGCTGCCGGTATTATCGGTACATGAACCAGGGAATCGCTGTAAGTAAAACCCGGAACCGGATTATTGTTATAATGCACTGAATCAACCGTAAGCATCAGCAAGTCAAGGTTTACAATATTCAGATTGTTAATTTTGGGAACGATCATTAATGTAGTGAAACCTTTGATCACATGGCTTGTAAAATCTGTGATATTCAGATTAATATAATAATTTATTACATCTAAGGAATCACTATGTAAATATTTAAGCTGGTTATGATTGCCAGCAAATATGGCAGAAGTACAAAAAAGTAAAGCTGCCACAAGAATTATTCTGATATTCCGGAACATATGCGTTGATTTTTATTATATAACAGCTGATTATGAATGTACAAATGTAGTGAATTAAACAATTTGTGATGTAATATTTTTGAGTTCATGTACTTTGTATTTTGCAAATTATTAGGATCTGAACCAACAGGTATCAGGAATTACGAATTACGAATTACGAATTACGACTAAAGACTATCGACTAATGACTAACGACTAACGACTATCAGCTAAGTATTGACTTCCGGCAGGTCACTCCATCGTGTAGTAAAGCATGGAGATTTCAATTCAAATTTCATATTCCAGAGTTTTCCGGTGCCCTCGCTGGCAAGCCTGATGCTCCCGGCACCCAGGGTCTGATTTATATTGTCAAATGTTCTCATGATGAGTCCATCTTTTGGTCTGTTGTTTGAAGAAAACAGATTACTCTGAACCTGGTCATCCGGTATCAGTTCATTGAGGATCACTCCCGATTTTTTGTACTTATATCCTTCCCTGTATATCTCGCGAAGGGCATTGATTGCATGATCAGTCAGCACCATTGAATTGCTTGTGGCAACAGGCAGTTCAATAACCCGGTGATTGTAATAAAACTTATCCTTATTGAACCGGTTGGTCAGAATGAATACTGTTAACACCGATGTTGCTGATCCCTGTTCTCTCAGTTTTTCAGCAGCCATGGAAGTAAAAGTGGAGACAGCTTCCCTGAGTCCTTCGAAACTTGTGACCGGTGTGGCAAAGGTACGGGATGTGGTAATCATCTTCCTCGAAGGCAACACCTCTTCAAGAGGCAGGCAGGATTCACCCAATAATTCTTTGACAATCCGCAGACCTGCGACTCCAAATTGCTTACGCATCCATTTCTGATCAGCATTTCTGAGTTGCAGAGCATTATGAATATTGTTCATTTTGAGTTTTTCACTGATTTTCCGGCCAATTCCCCAAACATCTTCTACGCTGATAGCCTGAAGTAATCTGACCAGATCAGTATCCTCATTGATTTGATAAATCCCCGAACTGTTCTTTTTCCCTTCCTTGGATGCCACTTTGGCCAGGGTCTTTGTTGCTGCAATTCCAAGAGTAAGAGGAATTCCTGACCATTGTAAAACTTTACTCCTGATTTCTGAGGCATTCTTTATTGTATTATTGATATTGATCCCTGAGAAATCAAGAAATGCTTCATCTATTGAATAAATTTCCAGTTTTGGACAGAACTGGCTCAGGATGTTCATTACCCGTTTCGACATGTCTCCATATAAGGCATAGTTTGATGAAAACACAGCGACATTGTTATTTTTTATCACTTGCCTGATCTGGAATTCCGGGGTTCCCATCTTTATACCCAGGTTTTTTGCTTCATTGGAACGCGCAACCACACAGCCGTCATTGTTCGACAAGACTATTACAGGATGTTTTTCCAGCGAGGGATTGAAAACCCTTTCACATGATACATAGAAATTATTGCAGTCGGCCAGGGCAAAAAGCTTTTTCATTGCACGAATACTGGGGCAAACAAATATAAAACAAAATGGTTACATTTGCCGCCATGTCTGAAATAATTAAGAAAATATTAAAACTGCCATTTATTGTTAATTCGGTTAAATTCAGAAGGAATACTTTCTCCATTTCTTTCTTAATCATGCTTATGATTTTCTGTAATTTGATTTCAGCATCCGGCAACAATCCCGATGCACCACCATGGACTTATACCAATACAGGGAATAATCATACAATATTAATTTTGAGTACCATACCCATTGAATTTAATGCCAGCCCAATTGATACAGGAGATTATATCGGTGTGTTTTTTGACTCACTCGGTACTCTTGCCTGTGCAGGATATCTTAAATGGAATAATTCAAACAATGCTATTTCAGCCTGGGGTTCGGATGCCGGAAATGATGGATTTCAATCAGGCGAGGAATTCAAGTGGAAAATATGGAGAAAAAGTGATAACAGGGAATACCCGGCAATTGCCACCTATAATGGAGATGATTTTCCCAATGTGGGTTTTTTTGTGGCAAACGGAATGAGCGGTCTGGAATCGCTGAAAGCATATCCATTTCAGGATATTGACCTGCCCCAGGGCTGGAGTTATTTTTCAACCTATATAGAACCTGTTGAACAAGGCCTGACATCTTTATTTAATGGTATAATCAGTAATCTGAACATAATGAAGGATGAGGACGGCAAAATTTATATTCCCGATGTTATTGATCAGATAAATGATGTCATCATAGGAAAAGCATACCAGGTAAATATGAAGCTTCACTCTTTAATGGTAGTCAAGGGTGTGAGTGTTAATCCTTCAGATATTTCTATTAATCTTGATAAACGGGTGAATGATCTTGGATATCTCAGGCAGGATAAGGCTTCGGTAGAATCATTGTTCCATGATCAGACATCCGGAATAAGCTATATTAAGGATTCATATGGTGCACTTTACTTACCTGGTTGGGGTATCAATACCATAGGTAACCTGGGTCCGGGCAAAGGATATAAAATTAAAACCTCAGATTCATTAAGTTATTTTTATCCATCAGACACAACGGTAATAAGTGTTGCCGATACTATTTTTCTTCCTCAGCCACAGCGATTTATATTTATTAAAAATACAGGTAACAACATGATTTTGGTTATCCCAAAGTCTGCCTGGGCTGAAGAACCTGGAATAGGTGATGAAGTCGGTGTCCATGATTTGTACGGGAATATTGCTGGCAGTGCTGTATATAACGGTACTGATATGGCAATGCTGATCTGGGGAGACGATGACCTTACTTCTGAGCGGGATGGAGTTCAACCTGACTCTGCGTTCATCCTGCTTTACTGGCATAAAACTTCAAATACTATTGATTCAACCATTATCACTGCCTGGAGAAACGGGAATAATAAATATAAAGCCGACAGTCTGTATGTTATTGACAGTATCAGAATAAAAAAAATCGTAAACCCGGGGCCGGTTAATTATTATTTAGGATATAATCTGGTTGCTCATGAAATGAATTTTTCAATTTTTATTCCAACTACAGCTTTTATATCAATGGATTGCTATAATTTAGAGGGACAATATATTACAGGATTCATTTCGGGTCAGTTTGAACCGGGAAGTTATAATTTGAAAATTGATTGTAGTCCCCTTTCCAAAGGAATATATATTTTCAGGTTGCAAATTGACCAGCAGGTGATAAGCCGGAAAATGCTGATTTATTAGCCGGAGTATTTAAGCAAAAAACCGGGTTTGTTCTGCCCGGATAAAAGAAAATATAAAATAAATTTTGTTTGAAGAATAATCAACAATGGCTTTATTTACCTGATAACCATGAATTTTCTTACGACAGTGTCATAACCATTTTTAATAATACAAAAATATAGTCCGGCAGGATAAGCAGATGTTTGGAGCCTGTAAGTATGCATGCCGGATTCATAAGATAAAACGGAAGTGTGATACATTAGTTCACCCGAAATATTCATAATTGATAAAACTATCCTGGAATTTGCAGATATTTCAAATGAAATGTCAGTGTAATCATTTGCAGGGTCAGGGAAAGCAGGGCAGACAGAAAATGACGGGCTGAGTTTGATTGACCGTGCTATATTCACCCCGTTAATTTCATATTTCCCATTGCCTTCCATCCAGTTCTCAATTATTACATCCTGCACTATTTTATTTTCATTACTCCAGTACTTTATTCTGAAATCTTCTCCGGGTAACAAGCCGTCTTTCATGGGACTCAGGTCATCATTACCCCATGCAGTAATGGCAATGTTTCCTTCATAATAAACAGTTGAGCCAACTAATAATCCGTCAGTTGTAAAAACTCCCAGTTCGTCACCCGGTCTGATATCAGACGGAAGGCAAGATGAAGGAATTCCAATGACCATATTATTTCCGGTATTGGTTGGTTTATAAAAATGAACCGGAGACTGTGATGATGATGATGATTTAAGGCTCATATTGCTATTGGCAGGATAGTAAAAGGTTGCAGTTGCTGTCATTCTGATTTGGTAACCTTGTCCGGGTTGCATATTTCCGATGCCGTTTACACCATATAACGGCCAGTAAACCTGGCCATTACCGTCTTTCACCATCATGATGTTATTGACAATAGGGCTCATCATATTTACCACAGGGCCAGGTGTCTGACGCAGGTAGCCTATGATACTCCAGGTAGCAGGGATATTAATAGGTGTAGATTGAGGAATAACAGCAGTACCCTGTATTGTTAATAATCCTGCTGAGCTGACATTAACCTGGTAGCCTTGACCAACGACCATGTTCCCTATCTGGTTTATACTATAAGCAGGCCAGTAAACCTGTCCGCTTCCGTTTTTTAATATTACAAGGGAGGTCAATGGACTGAAAACATTAACGACATTGGCATTGGTTGGATTAATATAAGTCGACATGATACTCCATCCCTGAACAATATTAATATTCTGAACATCAATAGTGACGGCGGCAAGACCTGATAAACCGCTTAATCCACTAACAACAAATGTTCCCATATTAGGGAAGCCGGTCGAAAAATAGGAAGGAGTAGCATTATATACCAGATTAGATGATGCTTTCCAGATTTTCCACACAAATGTTTCACCCGTGTTAAAACCATTATCACCTCCACTGGCTCCATAGGCTATAACGGATACAGTAGTGCCGGTCCATTCAACATATCCCCCGCAGGTTGGTGCACCCGACTGATCATAGAATACTCCAATGTAGTCGCCAGGTTGAATAGCTACACCATCAATGGTTATGTTTGCATAGTTAGGAATGACAATTGAGTGGCTTATTCCGGTACTTGTATATGTCCACGATGGTGCCCAGGAGGTTATCTGGAACCCGTTAAGATAAGAAATCAGCCCGTCAACCGGGTTCTGAACGTGAACATCGTAATTGCCTGTGGGAGCATTATAAGGAAGACTGAACTGTGCGGTAGATGAAGTCTGACTATTGACTGTAATGCCTGATCCGTAAAAAATTGTGGAACTGCCCTGGTTGAACCATATGGTTTCATTTCCCTGTGAGAAATGAGTGTTTTGTCCGCTGATGGTTACAGACAGCGTTTGTCCCTGGTGCCCTGTATTCGGGTTTACACTGACAATCTGCGGGGCATTTGGATTATCAATACCGGAGATTTGCACATCATCAACCATCCATGCATAATCCCAGACTCCGATATAGTGAAACCTAAGCCACACAAGCGAATGGTTGTCAGCCACAGATGAAATATCTACAGTTACAGGAGAAGTGGTGATCTGGCCGCTTCCTAATGAGGCATTTACCTCAAAATCAGTCCAAATAGTACCATTGGTACTGATACCAATATAAGTTCTGTCAACCTGGTAACGGCGGTACTTTTGCTGAAATGTGACAGATGTATTGATCTTATTCGTCAGATTGATGGGTGCCGAGTTGGTAATACTGGCATTCTGGGTGCCTCCGGTGGTGCCTAAGTGGTCTGAATCAAACAATGCAAAACCGTTTGCAGCCGTAGTAGATCCAATAATTCCAAGGGCGGATGAATAGGTGCCAACCGGCGCTGAAGTGGTAATGATCCAGTTCTGGTTGTCGCCCGTAGTGTTGGTGATAACCCAGTTAGACGCAACAGAAAAATCATTGGTCCACAACACTGAATTAATGTTCTGGAGATCTTTCTGATGCTCATACTTAATTATTGCCCCCTCATCTGTATTCTTATCAGCTTTCAGATTGATCAGACCAAAAACGGGGATGGTCAAAACAGTTGACAGTAAAAATATTAAATATTTTCGCATAATTAATTTATTAAGCAACAACGAAATATTCCATTAGTAAGATTTCAAAAAATAATGTTCAAATATATAAAAATTTTTCTATATATTCAGTATTTCATTACAATGGTGTTAATTATAAATTAAAAAATCAACAGTAAGTTCATCATTTTTGCTATAAAATTCATCACAAATGATCAATTAAAATTGATAAATAATATTATAGCATGAACTTCAAAAAATGGAGGAGTTTCAATTTTGTGGATGGTTTTTTGAGATATCAGGGGATTCAAAAATCAACAATTCATTATTGATCAGAATTACTATTCGCCGGTTGCTGAACCGTACATCCCTGATTTTATCATTAACCTGCGGTAATAGTATTTCTGAGGTAACATGACGTATAAGGTCGGTTTCTGTAAAACGTCCGTTAGTAAAAGATGTGACCAGGTTACCGTTCACCTGGAAAGAAGCAGGATTTAATCCCGGAATTGACCTGACAAATCCTCCTGACAGGTCAAACTGGATAATTTTATTGCTTGTCGACATGCCAAGGTAAACCATGTTATTTTTTTCAGTAATGCTTACTGGTAACCCGCCGGTGACATCAATATTTAAAATACTAATCCCTGTCCGTTTTTTTTGCAGGTTACTGTCAAACAATACTATCGCCTGTATCTGGCTGTCAAATACCCAAAAACAATTTTGACTGGAAGTACAGACAATACCCGCAGAGGTGATTCCGAGATCATCAATATTTACCGGGCTCCCTAATTCAGCCAGAAATTTATCGAGGAAAATAATTTTGTTAAAAGCTTTGTAAAACAACAGAATTTTCAGGGGGTCTGAAACATCGGCAAAACTGATAGCCCCCGATGCAGCATTGCTGTATGATGCAACTTCCTTCCCTGCCTGGTCGAGTTTGGTAATTTGCTGGCCATTGATCAGGTAAATATTTCCCAGGTTATCAGTATTAAGGTAATCAGCCAGACAGGCTTCTTTATGTAATAATGTCCATTCGTACTTTATTTGAA
>JAPLDU010000136.1 GCA_026391255.1 Bacteroidia bacterium
TTCACGTTCCTGCAACGCTTCCAATGCGACCTTTGCCTTGAAAGTCGCTGAAAATCTTTGTCTTGTTTTTTTCATATTCACTGGTATAAAGTTAATGATTTTTCACCTTATCCAGTGGTGCTAAATTTGGGGAGTATTATACACGGCGTGAGTGATAATTTGAAAATTTGAGGATTTGAAAATTTGAAGATGTTCGTTTGTTCGATTATTCGATTGTTCATATGTTCAATTGTTTTTGTCAACTCATCATTCATTCCGCCTTAGGCGGATCATCACTCATCACTATCTCCTGATACCTGATACTTGATACTTTATACTTTATTCCAGATACAAAAAACCCCGGTCATTATACGGCCGGGGCTGTTGACGGAGTAATGGGAAATGATCAGTTTTCCTTTAAAACCACATCATCGTATTCGATCTCAAAACGCAGTTTATGTCTTGATTCTTCGAGGGCAAGTGAACGGAACATCTCTTTCAGTTCACTGTTCGGCGCTCTTTCTGAAAGTTTTGAATAAAGCATGAAAGCTGATTTTTCTTTTTTCATCGCAACTATCAGCGCCTCCTGGTAGGTCATGTCATCATGGGGTTTCACATTCACCAGGTAATCGCTCAGCTTCAGGTCAGTTACTGTATTGACCGGCATATTATATACGCCTTCATCTTTTATTTTTGTAAGGCGTGCTTTATGCTTCACCTCTTCGAGTGCAAATTCTTCAAATACGGCTTTCATATCCTTGGTCTTTGACTTTGCAGCAAGATGGGTATAAAAATCCACTGCTGCCTGTTCTTCGCCGATGGCAAAGTCGAGAATTTCATCGATTGAATTAAATTTATCCATAATTTTAGAAATTACGAGTTACGAATTACGATTTACGAGTTATGAACGTCATGAATGTCATGAACGTCATGAACGTCATGAACGTCATGAACGTCATGAGAGTCATGGAAGTGAATAATATTCATTACAAATATGACTTTATGAACTTTACGAACTTTATGAACTTTACAAACTTTATGAACTTTATGAACTTATAACTTTATGAACTTTTAACTTCTGCCTCTGCCGTGGAGGATTCCTATTTTTTAGATTTTTGCGATAGCTTCTGATGCATTGCATTTGCGGCAATCCTGCCGGATCCCATGGCTTGTATCACGGTAGCAGAACCTGTGACGATATCACCGCCGGCATAAACATTTTCAATAGAAGTTTCCATGGTTTGTTCATTCACTTCAATATAGCCCCACCTGTTGCGTTTCAGATTGGGTGTGGTATTGAACAGAATGGGGTTCGGACTGGTACCGATAGCTACCACAGCCAGGTCGCAATCGACCACAAAATTGGAGTTTTCGATGGCTACGGGCCTTCTTCTGCCCGAAGCATCGGGTTCGCCAAGCTGCATCTTGATGCACTCCACTCCTTTCACGGTGTTGTAATCGGTTCCAAGGTAACGGATAGGGTTGGTAAGCAACTTGAACCTGATCCCTTCTTCCTCGGCATGATGAACTTCTTCCTGCCTGGCAGGCAACTCATGACGGGATCGACGATACACAATGGTCACTTCGAGTGAGCCGGTTCTGATGGCTGTCCTGGCGCAATCCATGGCCACATTACCGCCGCCGATCACCACTACCTTGCTGCCGCGTGGCATAGGAGTGTCGTATTCAGGGAATCTGTAAGCTTTCATCAGGTTCATACGGGTAAGGTACTCATTGGATGAAAACACATTTCCAAGGCTCTCGCCCTCGACTCCCATGAACTGGGGCAATCCGGCCCCCACTCCAAGGTATACGGCATCAAAATTTTGCAGTAGTTCATCTACTGTGATCAGGGTTCCGATGATATGATTTACTTCAAAACGCACACCCAGTTCTTTCAGAAAATTAATCTCAAACTGAACGATGGATTTGGGTAGCCTGAACTCCGGAATACCATACGTCAACACACCTCCCAGTTCGTGCAGCGCTTCAAAAACTGTAACTGAGTAACCCCTGAGCGCCATGTCTGCAGCAACGGTAATACCTCCCGGTCCTGAGCCAACCACTGCAATGCGTTTGTTTGTTTTTTCTTTAATGACCGGTACTTTTACCAGGTCCATTTTACGCTCAAAATCAGCCACAAATCTTTCGAGCCGGCCGATAGCAACCGGTTTATCTTTATAACCAAGAATACACTGCGCCTCGCATTGACTTTCCTGTGGGCATACCCTGCCGCAAATAGCCGGCAATACGTTCCTTTCCTTGATCTTTTTTGCAGCGCCGTCATAATCATCTTCTCTCATCAGCTTGATAAAGCCTGGTATATCGATGTTCACCGGACAACCATCCACACATTTGGGAACTTTACACTGCAGGCAACGACCGGCTTCCAATGAAGCGAGCTCGGTGGTATAACCATAAGAAACCTCCTGGTGGTTGTGAACCCTAAGGGTCTGGTCCTGCTCAGGCATTTCCTGACGTGGAATCTTCAGTTTAATCCTGCGCTCATCTGCCTTGCTCAATCCATGCCATTCGCAGTCATTTTTCATGCAAATGTAAAATGGGATGAGTTTTGAAAGAGCAGAGATGATCACCTGTGCAACCTGAGAACCGCATACCGCGCAATTAATATCATTGACGATAAGGCTTTTTTTGCAGAATGGGCAGATCAGGTCATCCAGCCTGTCTCCTTGTTCCACAGGAACCGATGTTTCCTTATCAAATACGTCGAGGTAGGGACTCAGAATAAGCTCCATGGGTTGTCCCTTATAGATTCCATTGAATACCAGTTGTCTCAGGTCTTTCTTTTCGACATTGAAACTCTGGTGGCAATGGGGACAGTAGGTGTTTAAATAGGTTTTAAACTTTAAATATTTAATATCCTGATCGAACATAGCAATAATTATTTACCTGATTGAAAACAATAAAGAAGTTTTCTCGTCTTTGAGGTACATGGAGTTTCTTTTCTCCAGTTCATCAAAATCTACCAGATGACCATCAAAATCCGGGCCATCTACACAACAAAACTGGGTTTTATTATCTACTTTCACCCTGCATCCGCCACACATGCCTGTACCATCGATCATTACAGGGTTAAGACTGACCATAGTAGGTTTATTATATTTTTTCGTCAGTTTGCATACATTTTTCATCATGACGATAGGTCCGATGGCATACACCAGCTTGATATCATATCTTTCTTCAAGATATTTTTCAAGAGGTTCAGTTACAAAGCCTCTCTGGCCGTAACTGCCGTCATCCGTAGTAACAATAAGTTCGTCACAAATGGCCCTCATTTCGTTCTCAAGAATGAGCATTTCCTTATCTCTGGCGCCCATGATACCTATCACAAAGTTTCCGGCTTCCTTGAATGCTTTTGCTACATGATACAGAATAGCTACGCCTGTTCCACCACCAATCATTACAACAGTCCCGATATTATGCACTTCAGCAGGTTTGCCCAGCGGGCCGACTATATCTCTTATCATATCACCATCTTTCAGAGAGCGCATAAGGGCAGTGGTTTTTCCTACCACCTGGAAAATAATGGTGATGATCCCTGCAAATTCATCCTTATCAGCAACGGTCATGGGTATTCGTTCACCTGTTTCATTCACCCTCAGGATGATGAATTGCCCGGGTTTGATTTTTTTGGCAATCTTGGGTGCATTAATGTCAAACCTGATGATGGTTCCTTTGGCGTACTCCTGTTTTCTTACAATCTGAAACATAGGTTTTTTGAGTTACGAATTACGAGTTACGAGTTACGAATTACGAGTTACGAGTTACGAATTACGAATTACGAATTATGAATTACGAGTTATGAGTTATGAGTTATGAGTTATGAGTTATGAGATATGAATTATGAGTTATGGTTCTTGACTCTTGGTTCTTGACTTTTGACTTACGACTTTCGACTACTCTCATTTACCACTCAAGGCTATCGTCGAGCCTGATCTCATTAAGGTCTTCTTTACTTAAGCCGTGCCACCTGCATCCTTTTTTTGAGCAAATATAAAAATCGATCAGTTTTGTCCTGGCGCTGATAGCAATTCTTGCAATTTCAGAACCACACTGTCCGCATTTTGGAGTCTCCATGATCAAGGTATGATCGCAATGCGGGCAGATCACATCAGACAGCACAATATCTTCGGGCAGGAATATTGTTGATTTTGATGAGAATACATTCAAATACGGACTAAGCATCAGGTAGCCATAATCCCTGGTTTTCACCTTTAGCCTCAGCATATCGCCCACTATCAGTGATTTTTTACAGTAGGGGCAATATGATTGCAGAAAAGCGCCTGTTTCAATGATTTCCTTGATTTCATCAGCCTCGGTAGGAATACTTTTTTTCTCTACATACACATGGTCAGGAGCAGTCTTGCCATCCATGTTGAAATCGCTGTAGAGTTTTGAAAGAGCTGTTGAAAGATCTTCAAACTCCACTGTATGGTTTTTACAACCATTGCGCGTGCAGAAACGTACTTTGCCACCGGCATCAAGGTAGAGATGAGCCATGGGAGCGTTGCAGATAGTGCATTTCGTATCCCCGGTAAATGTTTCCTTACATTTTGGACATGAAAATATTGCTATTTCCTCGGGCTTCAGGCTTACATCACACTGATAATTAAAACTACCGTAAATTGAACTGAGGCGTATATTTCCCTTCCTGTTTCCCGCTTCTATCGACAAATGAATACTCGGTTCATTATCAACGGTGAACGTCCTGTCCATCAGGGAATCTCCACATGAAGGACATTTTACATTAATTGTTATGAAACTGTACATTCAGATCTGTTTTGATTGTTATGTAATTATTCAGGTTATTTAGGCTGTAGGCTTTCAGGCTGTAAGAAGTTCATAAAGTTCATAAAGTTTATAAAGTTTGTATAATTGAATTATGACCCTTGAATCTTGACTCTTGACTCTTGATTCCTGACTCTTGACTCCGCTTTTCATGGAGCCGGCGGCAGGTCTTCAAATTCCACAGTGTGGTTTTTACAGCCATTGCGGGTGCAGGATTGTACTTTACTACCCGTTTCATTTAAGAAGTGTGCCATCGGAGCATTGCAAAGCATGCATGAATCATCTCCGTTTAAAGTAACCAGGCATTTTGGACATGAATAAACTGACACTTCATCAGTTTTCAGATCAATATCACATTGATAATTAGGGTCTGCTGATTTAGGCGCAATATGCAATTAATCAATATATTTTATGCAAATTTGCATTAGTTTAATGCATACAAATATGGCAAAAGCTCAAAAATTCCGTGCATCAAAGCAAAAATATATTGGTCAAAACCAA
>JAPLDU010000008.1:0-27454 GCA_026391255.1 Bacteroidia bacterium
AGTCATAAGTCATAAGTCATAAGTCATAAGTCATAAGTCGTAAGTCGTAAGTCGTAAGTCGTAAGTCGTAAGTCGTAAGTCGTAAGTCGTAAGTCGTAAGTCATAAGTCATAAGTCATAAGTCGTAAGTCGTAAGTCGTAAGTCGTAAGTCGTAAGTCGTAAGTCGTAAGTCGTAAGTCATAACTCATAACTCATAACTCATCACTCATCACTCATCACTCATCACTCATCACTCCTAACAGTCTACAGTCTAATAGCCTAAATGGACTCAGATATTATTTCAGTGAAATCTTCTTTTTCCGAACCACACACCGGGCATACCCAATCCGGTGAAAGGTCTGCAAATTTAATATTTTCAACAGATTCATCGTAAATAAATCCGCATGCATTACATCTGAATTTCTTTGGTTTGATTTCATCTAGTTTTGCGGCGGGTTTTGTTTTAACCATAAATGTTGGTGCATTTTTGGGAGCCAGTCCTTTTCGTACCTGCCGGTAGTACTGATATGTCATTGGTTCCTGTGAATCATCAATGATCTCTGATTGAACCAGTTCACCGATAAATATCAGGTGAGTCCCGACATCAATTGTATCTATGACTTTGCATTCAAGGAAAGCAACAATGCCTTCAAGTAATATCGGAACACCGGTCAGCCCGTACTTTATCTGCATACCCTTCAGCTTGTCAATATCCTTCCCGCTTTTATACCCGAATTTTCCAAAAATTTCAGGTGAAACATCCGTGTGAAGAACAGACACAGAAAAGCTTCCGGTTTTGGAGATCAGTTCAGACGTGTAATTCTTTTTGCTGCAACATGAAGCAAATCTGACCGGTTCAGCCGTTACCTGGAAAACTGTATTGGAAATATATCCATTGCCTTGTTCTTTGTTGCCTGAACAAACAATGTAAATCCCGTATGATACCTTGAATAGCGCTTCTGTATTGATCATAATATGAATGTTTATTTTAAAAGTCGTAAGTCGTAAGTTATAAGTTATAAGTCGTAAGTTAAAAGGCATAACTCGTAAATGTATTTGTTCGAATGTTCATATGTTCGAATGTTCGTCCGCCGGAGGCGGAGTTCGCATGTTCATTATTTTTTCATTCAAACCATATATTACGGGGTTTCCATTTCTTAATTCTATTGTGAAATCATCAATAAAAAAGTGATTTTTGCCTTTGTTCCAAATATATACTTTTAATTGGATATCGTGATAGTTTAAATATATATCGGATAGCTTCATAGAATGATGAACAGAAATCCATTTATTATTTTTAGTCGTTGTGCTGTCAATGAACTTGTCGAACGGGACACCACCCCAGAAAACATTTTTATCTTTTGAATCTAAGGAAGCAACTAATATAATTTCATCATAATTATCAGGCAGGTAGGCTCTTACGGAGATATCAATAAAATTATTTTTATTTTTAATTATTTCATCAAATGATCTGGAGTATATGGGTGAAAATTCTGTGTTATCATCGATCAGGTAGGATGTTTTTCCTGAAAAGTAGATTGTATCAATTAGCTTATTGTTGTCGAGAGATGACCAGTATTTTTTATCTTTCAATTCAAAATCCTGGTATTCAATGATATTATTATCTTTTTTATTTGATTTTGAAAAGATATAAGTAGTTCCGCCCGCATAATCATTTTGCAATTCTATAGTCGGATAATAATCACGGATAATAGGTACAGTCAGAGGATTATTACTGGACAAACAACCAAGGTACAAATAGTTACATAATTTACTTTGCTTTTCTAAATAGCTGATAAATTCTTTTTCATTCAAAAAAGAATCAAACCAGGTAAAGTTTGTGTCAAAGTGATATTTTCTAATGTAATAATCAGATATTTTTTTGTTTGAATCAATAACTGAGGCAATATCGTCATGTAAACTCTCTGCTTTTTGATGATCAGCCAATATTTGCGTGAATGGAGAATTGTAAAACAATATATAATGTTTTCTTTCCTTTATTACTGAAAAGATATTTATTGAAAGTACTGCTAAAACAATAATTAAATTAATTTTTACATTCTGAGGTTTTATGTGTCCGAACAAAATGAAATATAAAAAAGGGAAGCTAAACATCAGCACCGAATATTGCAGGATACTGTTAACATAGATTGAATAAAAAAAGCCAATTAAAAATGGCAGAAAAAACCAGGAGGCAAACATAATAAACTGACCGGCCTTCAAATCCTTTTTTGTAATATTAAAAATACCAAATAATATGAGCGATACTGAAAGTCCACAGGAAATTGCAGTAAAATTAAAGAGGTAACTGATGTAATTTATCAGAAAATCGTTGTGTGGTTTCCCCAGCCAGCCTTCGACTCCTCCCACATGTAACTGGTATAAAAAAATCCTGATATGAGGAATATACAATATTATTATAAAAACGCAACTGATGATATATTTTGTCAGATATTGTCTGTTAATATAAAATAAACCACTTAAACTGACAATAACAGCAAACAACAGACTAAAGTGGTGATTGTATGTACAAAGTGAGGAAGATATTATAAAAAAAAGACTGTTGATATAAAATCGTTTGTGAGTTGTCAGCATTATATTCGTCCAGAAATAAACCATTAAAAGTGAAAAAAACAGACCGCTTATATATGGCCGTGCAATCTGACTGTATATTATTGTATATTGTATGCTTGCAAGAAATGAAGCTGAAATCAGGGCTACTGTTTCATTATACCATTTCCTGGCAATGAGATAAACAATGAAAACAGATAAAATTCCAGAAATGATGAATGGCAATTTTACAATCCATTCGGAATAGCCCCAGAGTTTTGTCCAGTAATAGAGAAGAACCTGAATGCCTGCGGGATGTCCGTCAATTTTGACTCCTTTTTCAATTAACTCTGAAAAACTGTTAAAATGGGTGCGGAAAAGAGCGCTGAATTCATCATAAGTATAAGGGATCTCAAATAAGTGATACAATCTTAATATACCTGCCACAAGAATGATCAATATAAGTATTGCATTATTTGTCAGTTTAATGCGCATTTTCATTTTGCTGTTAACAAACAGGTTTTTAATATAATTAAACATTATTGTCAGGTCAAATTTTTATGTCGTCACTACGTGACTTAAATGCCGCAATTTTTTTCTTTCTACAAAGATTACATCCCTACGGGATTAAAGATTTGATGTGTCAGATAAACCCCGTCAGGGGTGAAATCTTTGTAGAAAAATATTCCTGACAACAATAAGCCCTGTAGGGGCGAAATCTTTTGGAACCTCATACAACCGATGGATTTAAGATGCTTATTAATGTTTTCTCCGGACATCAGTGATAATTAATAATTCATTCAACCTTCATTTATTCTTTAATGATTTTATATACTGAAGTCATATGATCAATAGTAATTTTACAATAATATACACCTTCTGATGAGCCCGAAATATCCATATTCACCAGGCCTGATACAATGGTCTCCTTTTCAAGGATAATCTGGCCGAGTATATCAGTGACACTGATTTTCACGGTTCTGTCATGAATATTTCTGAATTGCAGTTTGAATTTTCCAAAGCACGGATTCGGATAAATCAGAACATTAAGTTGTTCAGGATGGTCAGAAATAATACTGCTCACTACAGAAATGCTGTCAGATATAGCATTGCTTGTATTGAAATAACTGCCGCTTGGAGTAGTTTCCAGCCTGACTGCTTTTACCTGGTACCAGTTCAATCCGTTCAGGGGATTTTGATCGGCAAAGGTTGAATCGCTGATCAGTTGACTGATGCGTGAATAATATCCAAACTCGGCATCAGAGCGGTAAACATAATAACCGGCTATGGTCAAATCAGGAGAAGAATTCCAGTTGATCTGAACCTGATATGAATAATTTGTCAGGCTGATATTTGATGGTGGAGCAACAATAGTCATTTTCAGACTGGGATCACCCATGAGCGCTATATGTACCCAGTGGGATGCATAATTGGATTCATAGGTGCTGACATTATTTTGTGATAGTTGTGTACAGTAGCCAACATTGAACCCCATTCCCATCGGGTGAAAATACCAATAGGGCCGTCCTGACCAGCAGCAAGTAAGCGCCCTGTCAGCAGAGGCCAGCGGTGCTCTCAGAAAATTGTCCTGGCTGTCCCAGTCACCAAAGTAACTGCCAAAAAGCATGGTAAAGATCGTCTGGATGGTATCTGCAGCAAAATCTGCCGTTGTGGCAACACCACTTGATCCCTGGTACCATCCTCCTCCGCAACCATACAACCACAAATAGCTGCTGTCCTGAGTGTTGGTTAGAAAATCAATTTCATGAATATTATTATTTCCCACAAGAGGAGAAAAACTTCTCCAACCGCTGCTGGCAAAAGCCTCACCGCTGAAATAACCGAAATTGTCATCCACCAATGCCCTTGATTTTGCTGTGATCAGTTTATTTCTGAAATTATGGTCCTTATCTAAGTACCTCTTTAACAATTCCTTCTCAGTGTAAGGAAAAGATGGCATGTTTGAGAGATCAACCCTTCCAACCTGCAATTTAACTGTTGCTGGTATTGTACTCTGGTCAAATTTCCCGTCCCCCGGAATATTCTGATTTTCAACTCTAGAGGCAGTGGCATTGTTAACGCTGATATCCGTATATATTCCATCCATATCACCATAATATACATCTGCCGGCCAGGCGCCAAGATGATCCGGATGACCGTCGGGATTGATATTGCCGGAATAGGGTACAGGAACGTGGCCAAAAAGAAATACTGATTTGACATGCTGAGGGTCAGAATTATATTCCTGAATGATCAGGGATTTGATGTAAGTAACAGAATCAGTTTCTGACACATTATGACGGCTGATCATCCACCCGTCGCCTGAAATATCTTTCATCAGCCGGTACAATTCATTTTCAAGACTATCCATGTAAATGCTGTCTACGATCAATATCAGTTTGCCTGATTGGTCAGGAAAATGTTTATTTATTCCTGAGTACAGGTAACCGACGGCGGACAGGGTAGCCGAATTTCTGATTAATTTATATTCGTACAATGAATCAATCACAACATTATTATCAGAATAAAGACTATCTGTACCGGGAATGGTGGCATAGACACCTCCCCAGGTTGCAGAAGTTATTCTTTTCCGGTAAAGGGAATATGATGTGGCTGCCGGATTTACAGGCCAGTGAAGAGTGATATCCGGAGGACTGGCTGAAACAGTGGCAGTCAGAAAAACAACCAGGTCAGAACTGACCTGGGAAAAAGATTCAGGTATATTAATAGCGGATATCATTACCAGCATTAATAATGATGTACAAATCCTCAGGAGATTTCTTATTTTCATCTGCAATTATTATTCGTGAGAATAAAATACAAAAATACAAGTTCCCTGATTAGCTTTGGTACTATTGTTTGACATGTTTTATATATTTGCAGTCAATGAATTTTTCTGTTAATGAATACTGTAGAAAAGTACAAACCCGAGAACCATATTCGCATTGTCACTGCTGCTTCACTTTTTGATGGTCATGATGCAGCCATTAATATTATGCGCAGGATCATGCAATCGAGCGGAGCCGAAGTCATTCACCTGGGTCACGACAGATCCGTTTTGGAGATAGTTGATTGTGCCATCGAGGAAGATGTGCAGGGGATAGCTATTACCTCATACCAGGGCGGTCACATGGAGTTTTTTAAATACATGTATGACTTGCTGAAAGAAAAGAGAAGCGGTCATATCCGTATTTTCGGCGGTGGCGGCGGGGTTATCCTGCCTGATGAGATGCAGGAATTGCATGATTATGGTATCACACGTATTTATTCGCCCGATGATGGAAGGGAACTTGGCTTGCAGGGTATGATCAATGACGTACTGATGAAATCGGATTTCAGGCTCGATCATTCCAAAGATTTAAGTCTTGAAAAAATACTGGAAAAAGACGTTCCTTCCATTGCCCGGATGATAACTATTGCCGAGAATTCCCCGGCCGAAGCCGGAATTTTACTTGCAAAACTCTCCGAAATATCATCAGAATCACATACTCCTGTAATCGGGATCACGGGTACCGGCGGATCAGGGAAATCTTCCATTATTGATGAACTTGTCCGCAGATTTATCATTGATTTCCAGGATAAAAGCATCGCCATTATTTCGGTTGATCCCACCAGGCGAAGGACTGGCGGCGCCTTGCTGGGTGATCGTATTCGCATGAATTCTATTAATAATCCCAGGGTTTACATGCGTTCTTTGGCTACCCGTCAATCTAACCTGGCTTTGTCGAAATATGTGAAAGATGCTCTTGCAATTCTGAAAGCGGCTGCCTACGACCTTATAATTCTTGAAACTTCCGGCATAGGGCAGTCCGACACAGAGATTGTCGATCACAGCGATATGTCGCTTTATGTGATGACTCCGGAATATGGCGCTGCTTCTCAGCTTGAAAAAATCGACATGCTCGATTTTGCCGATGTGATTGCCATTAACAAGTTTGATAAACGTGGCGCTCTGGATGCATTAAGGGATGTAAAAAAACAATACCAGCGAAATCATGGACTTTTTGAGCAATCACCTGATGATATGCCGGTGTTTGGCACCATTGCATCCCAGTTCAATGATCCGGGTGTTAACCAGTTCTATAGCCGTATCATTAAAGTTCTCAATGAAAAAACCAAAGCGGGATTCTCATCGCATTTCAATCCGGGTGAAGAAATGTCAGAGAAAATATTTATCATACCTCCCGAACGCACCCGTTACTTGTCTGAAATATCAACTACAGTAAGGGATTATAATAAATGGTCTGAAGATCAATCCCGGCTTGCAGCAAAGTTGGACAGCCTGAAGCAAAGCATTGAAATACTCAGCAATGCAACGGGAGAAAATAAACAACTGATAAGCAAACTGCAGCAGGAATATTCTTCTTTTGAACAGGAGTTGGAGGAAGCCAACCGTAAAATCCTGGATAACTGGAATGTCAAGAAGAATGCATTTGCCGGTGACGTTTTTAAATACAAAGTGAGAGATAAGGAAATTTGCGTGGAGACACAGACCGAGTCCTTGTCTCACCTGAAAATACCTAAAATATCCATGCCGAAATACCAGGGCTGGGCTGATATCCTGAAATGGAACCTCAGGGAAAATGTACCCGGGGAATTTCCATATGCTGCCGGTGTATTCCCGTTCAAGCGGGAAGGAGAGGATCCCACTCGCATGTTTGCCGGTGAGGGAGGACCTGAAAGGACGAACAAACGTTTCCATTACCTGTCAATGGGCATGCCTGCTGTCAGATTGTCCACGGCTTATGATTCAGTAACTCTTTATGGTCATGACCCTGGACTCAGACCGGATATCTATGGAAAAATAGGTAACTCCGGTGTTTCAATTGCCTGCCTCGATGATGTAAAAAAACTCTATTCCGGTTTCGATCTTCTCGATCCGAAAACCTCGGTGTCAATGACGATTAACGGACCTGCTCCTGCAATGGTCGGATATTTCATGAACGCAGCCATTGACCAGCAATGTGAATTATATATCAGAAAAAACGGGTTAGTTGAAAAAACAGAAAAGTTCATTAAAGAATATTACCGTTCAAAAGCTACCAAAAGACCGGAATACCAGGGAAATCTTCCTGACGGCAACAACGGCCTGGGCCTTATGTTGCTGGGTGTTACGGGTGATATGGTCCTTCCGGCTGATGTTTACCGTAAAATTAAAACTGAAACACTTTGTAATGTCAGGGGAACCGTCCAGGCCGACATTCTTAAGGAAGACCAGGCACAGAATACCTGTATTTTTTCTACTGATTTTTCCCTCAAACTGATGGGAGATATCCAGGAATACTTCATAAATAACAATGTCAGGAACTTTTATTCTGTTTCCATTTCGGGTTATCACATTGCAGAAGCGGGCGCCAACCCTGTTTCACAATTAGCCTTTACCCTTGCCAATGGATTTACCTATGTTGAGTACTACGTTTCAAGGGGCATGGATATCAATAAATTTGCACCGAACCTGTCATTCTTCTTTTCCAATGGCATTGATCCTGAATATTCGGTGATGGGCAGGGTAGCCAGGCTGATCTGGTCCAAGGCCATGAAATATAAGTATAAAGCCAATGCCCGATCGCAAATGCTCAAATATCATATCCAGACATCGGGTCGTTCGTTGCATGCCCAGGAGATTGATTTTAACGATATACGCACAACTCTCCAGGCTTTGTATGCCATTTATGATAACTGCAACTCACTTCATACCAATGCATATGATGAAGCCATTACCACACCGACGGAAGAATCAGTCCGCCGCGCCATGGCCATTCAGATGATCATAAACAGGGAACTCGGACTGGCAAAGAACCAGAACCCGCTCCAGGGTTCATTCATCATTGAGGAACTGACTGATCTGGTGGAAGAAGCTGTACTTGCGGAATTTGACAGGATTACCGAAAGAGGAGGGGTGCTGGGCGCCATGGAAACCATGTACCAGCGTGGAAAAATTCAGGAAGAATCATTGTATTATGAAACTATGAAACATGACGGAAGCCTTCCTATCATTGGTGTTAATACATTTCTTTCGTCCAAGGGCTCACAGACTATCATTCCGGGTGAGGTGATACGTGCAACTGAAACAGAAAAGCAATACCAGATCACAATGCTTGATCAGCTTCATAAAACTTACACTTCTGAATCTGAAAAATCTCTCCATGATCTGAAACATGCCGCTGTTACGAATGCAAATATGTTCGACAGCCTGATGAATGCCAGTAAATGCTGTTCAATTGGTCAGATAACCAATGCATTATTTGAAGTCGGAGGTAAGTACCGGAGAAACATGTGATATTAAAATCCAAAATTAATTTGAAAATTTGAAAATGTGCAAATTTGAAAATTAAATCCGTTTCACGGGAAAATAAGATTAGCGACAACATGTTGGTAAGTTTGCGGTCTGACGTATATAGACCTGGTCTTTGTCCTGGTCTGATATTGATTAATACAAACACAAAGATTAAGACTAAGATTAGAGATAACAACTAATGCCTAGTGTCGTGACAATTTAATATTGAAGCATAAACTTAACATTGAACATAGTTAATAACCCGATTTTAAAGCATTTTCAAATTTTCAAATTGTCTCATTTTCAAATTGTCCTGACACTAGTGCCTAATGCCTTTTAATATGAATTATTTTAATATTTTAGTGGTCAATCCCAAGGATAAGTTTACCCAGATTGCTGCTTATGAAAATCAGAAACTGGTTTATCTTGTAAACCTGAAACATCCTGCTGATATCTTAGGAAAATTCAAACGTAATGCCGAACAGGTAAAATACCGGGCAGATGCAGTGATTGAAGAATTGAACAACAACGGAATTGTTTTTAGCCAGCTTAAATATGTGATAGCCCGAGGAGGACTTTTAAGGCCTGTGAGTTCAGGACTTTATTCCATGAATGAAATGATGATTGAGGATCTTACTAATAGTCCTGTTGGCGAAGATATTGTAAATATTGGCGGATTAATTGCTGATGATATCTCATCGCGTTTTCCGGGAGTAACTGCCGTGATCTCTGATCCTGCTACAGTTGATGAACTGGAAGATGTGGCAAGACTCACCGGTCATCCCAATTTCAGCAGAAGATCGGTTTTTCATGCACTGAGCCAGAAAGCCGTAGCAATTACTCATGCCAAGTCATATTCGAGAAATTATGAAGATATGAACCTGATCGTTGCGCATCTTGGCAATGGAACTTCTATCGGGGCTCATCAGAAAGGAAGGGTGATCGACATTACCCAGGGGTTTGACGGCGACGGTCCGTTCTCGATGATACGCAGTGGTTCCCTGCCAATCGGTGATGTTATCAGGATGTGCTATAGCGGTAAGTTTGAATTTGAAGAAATGATGTGTCTGGTCACTCATTGCGGTGGTATCTATTCACATCTGGGAACAACCAACATTAATGAAATTGATAAAAGAATCGAAGAGGGCGATAAAAAGGCAACATTAGTCATGGAGGCAATGGCTTACCAGGTTGCAAAATATATTGGCGCCATGTATGCCATTTTAAATTGTGAGGTAGATGCCATCCTGCTGACTGGTGAGATAGCTCATAGCAACTTTGTGGTTAAACAGGTGGTTGGCCGGGTCCAGAAAATGGCTCCGACTTTGGTCTATCCAGGGGATAATAATATCAGTGCACTGGCATCTAATGCATTAAGATTATTAAAAGGAGAAATTACTCTGAAGGAATACAAGTTTTAGAATGAGATAAAATCAGGCAAATGAATTAATACTAAAGGCTATTATGGCGTCCGATACAAATCTTATCCTGGTCATCAACCCGGGTTCAACATCCACTAAGATTGCCATATTCAAGCAGTCAGAGATGATATTTCATAAGAATATTCATCATTCTATTGTGGAATTAGCTCCTTTTCCAACAATAACAAGCCAGTACCATTTCAGAAAAGATGTTATTCTGAATGAGTTGAAGAATTACTGTGAAGAGTGTGATTTTCATAAGATAAAAATCATTGTAGGCAGAGGGGGACTGATCAGGCCGGTTCCTTCTGGGGTGATTGCTGTGAATGAAGCGCTTATTTATGATTTGCAGCACAATACCAAGGGTGAACATGCGTCAAATCTTGGTGGATTGATAGCCTATGATATCGCTCAGTCTATTCCTGGTACTAAAGCATATATAGCCGATCCGGTTGTTGTTGATGAGTTTGAAGATATTGCCCGCATTGCAGGCCATCCTCTATTTGAAAGAAAATCCATCTTGCATGCACTTAACCAGAAGGCAGTTGCGCGACTGCATTCAAGGGTTAATAACCTGAAATATGAGGAACTGAACCTGATTGTAACTCATATTGGCGGTGGAGTAACTGTCGGCGCTCACCGTAAGGGCAGAATCATTGATGTCAACCAGGGACTCGACGGAGAAGGCCCTTTTTCTCCCGAACGTAGCGGTTCCTTACCTGTTGGTGATCTGGTGCGCCTGTGTTTCAGTGGTAAATATCCAGAAGAACAGATTTTGAAAATGATCACAGGGAAAGGAGGCCTTGTTGCTTATCTCGGAACCAACAGCGCCATTGAGGTAGAGAAAATGATGAATGAAGGTGATGAGAAAGCCGGGCTGATATATAATGCCATGGCATACCAGATTGCCAAGTACATCGGCGAAATGGCAGTAGTACTGAATTGCGAGGTAGATGGTATCCTGATTACCGGTGGTGTTGCTTATTCTGACTATATTGTCAGTTATATCACCAATAAAGTGAATAAACTGGGCAAGGTATATGTCTATCCGGGTGAAGATGAAATGCAGGCTCTTGCTATGAATGGCCTTATGATACTGAATGGCGATGCAAAACTGATAGAATATTATTAATTGATATTTTAATTTGTACCCTGCTAAGTTATGAAATCAAGAAGGGAATTCATCAGGTTATCTGCGTTGGCAACAGCATTGTTTTCAATTGGAAAATCAAAAGCCGGAGGCTTAATACATGAGTTCAACGGAGTAGTGACAAAGCCGGTGGTAGTCTCGACATGGCAACATGGATTGGCAGCAAACAGGGAAGCCTGGAAAATACTTACCTCAAAAGGACAATCTCTTGATGCAGTTGAAAAAGGTGTAAGAGTCGCCGAATCCGATCCCAATGTCAGAAGTGTGGGTTATGGTGGGATTCCCGACAGGGATGGCCATGTAACCCTCGATGCCTGTATTATGGATCCGGAAGGCAACTGTGGCTCGGTTGCTTTTCTTGAAAATATCATGAATCCTGTTTCTGTGGCACGATTGGTTATGGAAAAAACCCCGCATGTGATGATCGTCGGCGAGGGAGCATTGAAATTTGCCTTGGATAACGGCTTTAAAAAAGAAAACCTGCTGACTCCTGAATCTGAAAAAGATTGGAAAGAATGGCTGAAAATAAATGAATATAAACCGGTGATCAACTTTGAGAACCACGACACAATAGGCATGCTGGCAATCGACAATTCAGGAAATATTTCAGGGGCCTGTACAACCAGTGGTCTGAGTTTTAAAATGCACGGCAGGGTAGGGGATTCACCAATTATCGGGGCTGGTTTGTTTGTTGATAATGAAGTGGGCGGCGCCTGCGCTACCGGGATAGGTGAAGCAGTAATAAAAATCTCCGGCAGCCATACTGTGGTAGAAATGATGAGATTGGGTAAAAGCCCTGAAGATGCCTGCAAACAGGCTATTGAAAGAATTATCAGCAAACAGAAAAACAATAAGGATATCCAGGTTGGATTTCTTGCCCTGAATAAAAATGGTGAATATGGAGCTTTCAGTATTCAGAAGGGTTTTAACTATGCCGTCGATACAAATGAAATAAGAAATAAACTGATTGATTCTGATAGCCACTACAAGTAATCACTTTGAAAAATAAAAAGATAAAAATTGAAGTCTGCGCAAATCACCTGATGTCGGCTATTGCAGCTCAGAAAGGTGGCGCTGAAAGGGTCGAACTTTGCGAAAACCTGGCAGAGGGAGGAACCACACCTGGATATGGTTCTATTGTTACCGCCAGAAAACTGCTGACCATCGGGCTGAATGTTCTGATCAGGCCAAGAGGTGGTGATTTCCTTTATAATGATATTGAATTTGAGGTCATGCAACAGGATATCCTGTTTTGTAAAAATAACGGAATTGACGGAGTGGTGATCGGAATGTTGTACGAAGATGGAAGCATTGATATCCAAAGAACTGAACATCTGATTGGACTTGCCAGGCCAATGTCGGTAACTTTTCACAGGGCATTCGATATGGCGGCTGATCCTTTTGGCAGTTTGAATGATTTGATAAAACTCGGAGTTGACAGATTGCTGACTTCGGGGCAGCAGAATACTGCATTTGATGGCAGGCATCTGATTGCAGGACTTGTGGAATGCTCCGTCAATAAAATCCTGATAATGCCAGGTGGAGGAATTAATGAAAATAACCTGGCCGATATGATCAGTTTTACCAAGGCATCTGAATATCATGTATCTGCACGTTCAATGCTGAAAAGTAATATGAAATTCAGAAAACCTCATATTCATATCAGCGGTAAAAGTGATAATGCTGATTATGAATTATCTGTTACGGATGATGCAAGGATCAGTGAAATTGTGCGTATAGCAGGGGGAAATTATATTTCTTAGAATTTTTATTTCTGAAATCTTGACGCGTATTGGCAAAAAATTCCAAAAAACAAAAAACAAATCACAAATAATAAACAATTTCAAAATTTCAATTAACAAACTATTTTGAATTTGTCATTTTGTTGATTGAAATTTATTTGTTATTTGTATTTTGAAATTTGTGATTTCTTATTTGGTTCCGGCTCTTCCAGGTTAGTATTTTAAATTAAAGATTATCCTTCTCAAAATCTGTAATTCTTTCTTTCCAGTTCCCGGGTATTTGCATAGCCTCGTTATCAAAATAATTAAAACCCACCATCACCGATAATGCGGTTGCTTTTATTTCCCCGGTGCTTGAATTAATGATCTGCTGCATCATTTCCAGGCTTTTATTCCCGAATTTTATAACCTTCGATTGAACGGCAATGGTTTCTTCCAGGTAAACCGGTTTTATATAGTCAATTGTGATCTTAGCCAGGACAAGCCCGCTTTTTTTCCAGTCAATAATACCGTTCAAAGTGAAATTAAAATATCCGACCTTGGCAAGATCAAAGTAGTTCTGGTAAACGCCATTATTTACGTGTCCCAGGATATCAATGTCATTAAACCTTATCTGCACCAGGATATTATGCCTGAATTTCAGTTGGTCGTAATTTTCATTTTCCATGTTCGAAGCTGTTTCAAGCGATATAAGATTAATCGGTTATTACCTTATTTCTGGAATCTTGACGCGTTTTGGTAAAAAATCACAAAAAACAAATCACAAAAAACAAATAATTAACAATATCAAAATTTCAAATTGGTAGCTTCTTTATATATAATCTTACTCGATTTGCAAACTGAAAAGTCCGTTCTTCCAGATTATACACCGGTTTTGAATTTGTCATTTTGTTGATTGATTTTTATTTGTTATTTGTAGTTTGAGATTTGAGATTTCTTGTTTGGTTCTGGCCCGGTCAGGTTAGGATAATAGTCATACTTTGATAAAATCAGGAAAATAATAAATAGTTTTCAATCTTGGGATGCATATTTTTCCAGGAGATTTTCAAATTGCAGTAATGTTTCCTTTAAGTTGAGAAAAGATTCTCCTCCGGCCGCATTGAGATGTCCGCCACCATTAAAATGAAGCATTGCAAATTGGTTGGAGGGAAAATTATTCTTTGACCGGAATGATATTTTAATGTGATCTTTCTTTTCAATAAACATAGCTGAGAAAACAAGGCCTTTTATCGAAAGGGGATAATTGACAAATCCTTCGGTATCACCAGGTGAATAATTGAATTTCCGTAACTCTTCAGAGGTAATAAATATGTATCCAGTCCTGTATTCCTGCCTGATCACCATCTTTTCGTACAGGCAATATCCAAGCAGCCTCATCCTGTCGAAGGAGTAATTATCATAAATGCTGTTGTGAATCCAGTCTTTGTCAATTCCTGATTTCAAAAGGTCTGAAACAACTTCGTAAGTATGTGGCACTGATGAATTATAAGAAAATGTGCCGGTATCAGTTATAATCCCGGCAAAAAGACATTCTGCTATAGATTTATCAATCATGTTATTATCACCTGACTGGCAGATGATGTCATAAACAAGTTCCGAGGTAGATGACACTAAAGTATCTGTTATGGAAATATCGGCAAAATGTTCCGGGAAAGGATGATGATCGATCAGGATTTTAACCGCTTTTGACTCATTTACAGCTTTCTGAACATTTTTGATCCGGCTCAGGCAGTTGAAATCAGTAAAAAAGATAATGTCTGCTTCAGAGATCAGCCTGCTTGCTTTTTCTGCAGCCTGGTTAAATATGATCACATCCTGGTTGCCATGCATCCAGTGAAGGAACACAGGGTATATATTCGGTGAAATTACAGTTACCTCATGGCCTTTTTTTTCTAAATAAAGGCGGATAGCAATGGCAGAACCCAAAGCATCACCATCAGGATTATGATGGGTGATTACAATGATCTTTCTTTTAAAAGACAAAAGCTTAGATATGTTTTCAATATGTTTTTTGATCTCCTGTGTCAACTTATTGCTTATTCAAATTGTTATAAATAACCTGATTTTGGATATTAATGCGTCAAAAGTGGTAAATTTATCAGTTCAACAAAAAATAATTTATTAACATATGCCCGGAAAAATAACATTTACAATGGTAAAGCCTGAAGCAACCACATCTGGACTTGCTGCAAAGATTCTCAGTATGATCACTGATTCCGGCTTCAGGATTATTGCTTTGAAAATGATCCGTTTATCGAAAGAGCAGGCATCTGCTTTTTATGAAGTACACAAGGATAGACCGTTTTATAACGATCTTGTGGAGTATATGATTTCAGGACCGGTAATAGCAGCAATTCTAAGGAAGGATAATGCTGTAGAAGATTACAGACGCATGATGGGAGCTACTGATCCTGCCAAAGCCGATGAAGGAACAATCAGAAAATTATTTGCTACTTCTATTCAGAGTAATGCTATTCATGGATCTGATTCTGACGAGAACGCCATTACTGAAAGCAACTTTTTCTTCCCTGAGATTGAAAGATTTTATTGATAATATCTTTTATGCCAGTAATGTAAATAGAGTCCGTCTATAATATTCAATATTTTGATTAACGAATACCGATTACTCACAACTATTTTTTATTTTTTAAGGTGTTCGTGAAATCGCTTCGCTAAGTTAACGATTTTAGATTTTTGATGTTATCATTAAATCAGATGATTATATTTACATCATAAATCAGAAATCGTTGATCCTTGTTCTTAAATAAAAAAAGAATGACTTTAAAGACAAGCACTAAATAAAATCTTGAAGTGATTATTTGAAATCAAAATAAAAGATATACTTTTGCGGCTCAAATTTTTAAAACATTTATAATGCCAGTAAGAATCAGATTAGCTCGGCACGGGAAAAAGAAATACCCGTATTATCACATTGTGATAGCCGATAGCAGGGCGCCACGGGATGGTAGGTTAATTGAAAGGATTGGTTCATACAATCCTAATTCCAATCCTGCTACTATTGAATTAAATTTTGATAGGGCATTGAAATGGATCCAGAACGGCGCTCAACCATCAGACACCTGTCGTGCATTATTGTCACAGAAAGGTGTAATGTTTAAGAATCACCTTTTAAAAGGAATTGCAAAAGGTGCAATAACAGAGGAAATTTCAGAACAGCGTTTCACACGTTGGCTTGAAGAAAAAGAAGCCAAAATTCAGGCAAAGAAAGAAAAGCAGGTTCAGCTTAAAGACAAGGATTCTGTTAAGCGTATGGCGGCAGAAACGAAAAAGAGAGAGGCTATAGCTGAAAAGATTGCCAAAAAGAATGCCGAAGTAGCTGCAAGTGAAGCTGCTGCAGAAGAAGAAACACAGAAAGAAATTCCTGCTGCTCCCGTTGCTGAAACCACGGAAGAACAGCAGTAAAATAAACCTGAATCTGGAAATGACCTCAATGATTCATTTATTGAGGTCATTTTTTTTACACTCTGCCAAAATTAAACAAGAGTCGAACTCCGCCTGCGACGGATGAACAATCGAATAATCGAAAATTCATCAATTTGCCAGATTATATTATCACATTATCACATTATCACATTAGCACATTATCACATTAGCACCACATGACCATTGCCCTTACAAAAGAATTACTTCACCCGGCAGGTAAAGTAATAAAAACCAACGGGAAACTGCGGAAAATAATTCTCGGCCTGGATGCTGGCAGCGCTTATTTACCTAAGGAATCATCTTACCTGTTTGTAGATGTGCACGGTTGTCTTGTGCCTTTTTTTATTGAAGAGATCAGCTTCAAAGGTGATCATTCTGCAGCAGTATTACTCAGATTTCTTGATTCAGAAAAGAAATCAAAAGAAATATCAGGTTGTCTTTTTTATATTGACCCGACTTTTCAAATAAAAAAGAAAAGAAAAAATGACCCATCAGTTGATTTGCTGGGTTACACAGTGAGTGATATTGTTCATGGTGAACTGGGAATTGTTTCAGACATAATTATTTATCCCGGAAATCCTTTATTGAGTATCATGAAAGAAGATAAAGAAATACTGGTTCCTCTGGCAGAAGATTTTATTGTGAAAATAGACAGGCGGAAAAAATATATAGAAATTCAGGCACCCGAAGGATTGATAGATCTGAATAAGTAAGTCATAAGTCGTAAGTCATAAGTCATAAGTCGTAAGTCGTAAGTCATAAGTCGTAAGTCGTAAGTCGTAAGTCATAAGTCATAAGTCGTAAGTCATAAGTCGTAAGTCGTAAGTCGTAAGTCATAAGTCATAAGTCATAAGTCATAAGTCATAAGTCGTAAGTCATAAGTCATATTTTATTAATTACTATTCGTAATTTGTAAGCCATAATTCGTAACTCGTAACTCGTAATTCGTAATTCAAAATCAGTGAAGATCAATTTTATCAATGATTGATTTGCCTGCCCTGTCATTGATTGCCTTAACCAATCCTTCACGTATCATAAATAACTCAGCCCTGACAATGGAAGAATTGACCCTGATATGCAAGGTCCTGTTGCTGATATAAATCTGTTTTGTTGATTTTGCAACATTACTTCCTATGATATCTTCCCAATCATTGATGATCCTGGCTTCAAGAAATTGTTCTTCAAGACCCGATTTTTTCAGGAATTCGTGTATGGCATCTCCGATAGATTGAATTTCATTCCTTCGCATACTGGTCAGTTATTTTTATTGTAATCAGGTATTTAGGCTGTAGGTTATAAACCGTCGGGTAAGGTCCTGAGTAATATTTTAATACATTTATATTGTATGGTATAATATGAATATCGCTTTTTATGAATTTGGTCATTACTAACAATTTACAGTCTACAGTCTAAAAGTCTGATATTTATTAATTCACTTCCAGGTCGGCTGCAATCACTCCAACTACCTGATCATTTTTATTATAAACGGGTACTCCGCAAGTGATGACCCATGTACCGCAACCTCCACCATCAAAATACGGTTCTGTCCAGAAATACTGCCTTATAATAATAGAATTTTTGTACCAATCGGCCCTGGTATAATTAAACTTTTTTGGAAGGGTTGTTTTGACCAGCATGCAGTTGTTACGGTACATATACTGTGCTTTCATGGTGGTGTCATCATTAACAAGAAAAGGTTTAAAAGCAAATACAACCCCTTTCGCATCTGCAATGTGTTCAAGGTAATCTTTTAAAACCGGAAACATCTCCCGCGATGCAAGATTTTTGTTTTTCAAATCATTAGCATACCTTGCTAAGGATTTTTCAATTCTCATCTTAGTTTCGGTTGTTGGCATGTGCCTTGTTGATTCATGATAATGAACTACTGTCCATTTACCATTCAGCTTCTGCCATAACCATGTTTCTGCAATGATCTGTACAAATGTTCTTCCAGCGGAGTCAGCTCCCCATGCATTTCCATAAGCCAGCCATAATACCACATCAGGTGACAGAGCAATAGTACTGGTCTTTTTAGGCATAAATTTTTCAGCACTCATGTGGGAATAAGCTTCCTTAAAAACATCTGCTGTCTGGTTGTAGTTGTAATAGCCTGTATTGATAAAATTCAATGCCAAACTATCATGACTGAGCCAGTTGCATATCTGTTTGTATTCTAATTTTTCGGCATGCGAAACGATTTTAGACATGATCAAATTGACACTATCTGCGGCTACTGCTTTTCCATTTACCGGGACAGGTACTTTTTTTTTGCAACTGCCGAACATTAGCAATGACAAAATAAAAAAAGGGATAATGATGACTTCTTTTTTCATTGATCCTTTTGTTTCATGATCATATAAAAAATAAGGCTATGCCTGATACAGCCAGTATTGCTCCGGCAATTTCCTTCCATTTGAGTTTCTCGTGAAATAAAATAATGGATGGAATGATGATAAGCACTGGCACAACAGACATCAGTGTGGAAGCAATTCCTGTACTGGTATTTTTGACTGCTATCAGTGAGAATGAAACACCCAGGAAAGGCCCGAAGACCGTTCCTGTTAGCAATAACAGCATGGCCTTTCTGTCGGCAAGACCAGTGATTATCCTGTGCCATTTTTTTAATATCAGGAAAAGAATGAAAAACCCAATAAAACCGGCAAAGACACGAATCTGAGTCGATGCAAAGGGATCATAATCTTTCATTCCGAATTTGCTGGTAACCAGACCAACGGCTTGACCCAGCGCACCACCCAGTGCCAGTAATATGCCGGGTAGCGAATATTTCAATCTGACTAATCCCATCATGTATTTTTCTTTTCCTGGTTCGGTGCGTTCAAGTATTACAATAGCTATTCCAGAAAGTACCAGAAGCATTCCGACTAAACTCATAATTGACATCACTTCCCCGAGTACCAACCACCCGATAATAGCTGTGATCGGGGGTACAAGCGACATGATAAGCATAGAAACACGTACACCTACTACAACGAATGCCTGAAACAGCAGGAGATCACCGATCACAAACCCGATTAGTCCCGAAATGGAAAGCCAAATCCAGTTATTCAGGTTGGCATCGTCAGGAAATAAATGACCCCTGTAAAAATAATTGAATAAGGCAAGAAAAAAAATAGCCAGAAATAAACGTAAAATGTTCACTGATAAGGAACCTATTCTGATACTGGCCCGCTCAAATACAATAGCAGTGCATGTCCAGCAACATGCAGTGAATAAGGCAGCTAACTCTCCGTAATGGTGATGCAGCATCAGGTCAGGTTCAGGTGTTAAAGCTACGTAAATTAATTTGAAAATTTGAGAATGTGAAAATTTGAAAATTAAACCCATTTCACGTGAATATAATTAGCGACAACATATCGATAAATTTGATGTCTTAAACACCTATGCACCAGGCAGTTTGCTGGAACACTGAAATTCTGAAACACTGAAACTCTGGAACTCATCACTCATCACTCATAACTCATAACTCAGCATTTGATACCTGATATTTAAATTTAAAACCTCGCAGTCTAAAAGCCTACAGCCTAAAGGCCTGAGTAGTTATCACAAATCTTATAGTTTTTACTTTATTAACTCTGATACTATTGATATATAAGGAAAAATTGTAACTTTGCCGGTTTGAAAAATGATAAGATATATATTATATTACAATGATTAACATTACATTTCCTGATCAACAGGTAAGGCAATATGAGAATGGGATCACCGGATTTGACATCGCCCGGAGTCTGAGCAACAGTTTAGCAAAAGATGTTTTATCTGTTATGGTCAATGGCGAAACATGGGACCTGACCAGGCCTGTTAAGGGAGATTCTTCCATTATATTTCAGACCTGGGAGGACGATGAAGGAAAGCATGCATTCTGGCATACCTCAGCTCACCTGATGGCGGAGACTCTCGAGTTTTTTTACCCGGGAATAAAATTTGGAATTGGTCCAGCCATTGAAAATGGTTTCTATTATGATGTTGATTTGCCTGACGGTAGTGTAATTTCCGAAAATGACCTTGTTAAGATTGAGCAGAAAATGCTTGAACTTGCAAGGCAAAAAAATCCGGTAATACGCGAAGAGATCAGTAAAAGTAATGCACTGGATTTATTCTCAAAGAAGGGAGATGAATATAAAATTGAATTGATCAGCGAGTTAGAGGATGGAACGATATCTATTTACAAGCAGGGTAATTTTACAGATCTGTGCCGTGGTCCCCATCTTCCGAACACAGAATATATCAAGGCTGTAAAACTGACCAGTATTGCAGGAGCTTACTGGAGGGGCAATGAAAAAAACAAACAACTGACTCGTATTTATGGTATTACTTTCCCAAAGCAGAAAATGCTGGATGATTACCTGGTAATTCTTGAAGAGGCAAAAAAACGTGATCACCGTAAACTGGGAAAGGAACTCGAATTATTCACTTTTTCACAAAATGTCGGGCAGGGTTTGCCATTGTGGTTGCCCAAAGGTGCGGTTATCAGGGAACGCCTCGAAACTTTTCTGAAAAAAGTACAGAAAAAACATGGATATGTACAGGTAATAACTCCACATATCGGACAGAAAGAACTTTATGAAACATCGGGACACTGGGCCAAATACGGAAAAGATTCCTTCCAGCCAATTTCGACCCCGGCCGAAGGTGAGTTATTTATGCTTAAACCCATGAATTGTCCTCATCATTGCGAGATTTACAAATTTAAACCACATTCATATAAAGATCTTCCTCTGCGACTGGCTGAATTCGGGACCGTTTACAGATATGAGCAGAGTGGAGAACTGCACGGACTGACAAGAGTGAGAGGCTTCACACAGGATGATGCACATATTTGTTGCCGCCCTGACCAGTTAAAGGAAGAATTTATAAAAGTGATAGATATCGTATTATATATTTTTAAAACACTTGATTTCAAGAATTTTACAACCCAAATTTCGTTAAGAGATCCGGATAATCATGAGAAATATATCGGGTCTGATGAAAACTGGGAAAAAGCAGAATCGGCCATAATAGAAGCGGTCAATGAAAAGAAAATTGAGGCTGTGATTGTGAAAGGTGAAGCAGCATTTTATGGTCCGAAGCTCGATTTCATGGTCAGGGATGCCCTCGGACGTAAATGGCAACTTGGTACTATTCAGGTTGATTATAATCTTCCTGAGAGATTTAATCTTGAATATACAGGCGCCGACAATCAGAAGCACAGACCGGTAATGATACACAGGGCTCCTTTTGGTTCTATGGAAAGATTCGTGGCAGTACTGATCGAACATACGGCCGGAAAATTCCCTCTCTGGCTTGCACCTGACCAGGCTGTTATTATACCTGTAAGTGAAAAATTTAACGATTATGCCAAAAATGTTTTGAATGTGTTAAATAATTACGATATTCGCACCGTTTTTGACGATCGTAACGAAAAATTAGGTAAAAAGATAAGGGATAATGAGTTACGCCGTATTCCCTACTTGCTGATCCTGGGTGAAAAAGAAATGGAATCCAATACAATCAGTGTCAGAAAACAAGGTGAAGGAGATAAAGGCGGTATGATGATTGAAGAATTTGTTGCATTGATCAATACAGAAGTCGAAAATCAGTTGAAAGAAATAGAATAATAACTAATTACAGGAGGAAAGACAATAGGTAAAATAATCTACCCCAAAGGTCCAAGGTATCCAAGGCGCCCTGATCCTAACTATGAGTTGAAACAGAAGTACCTTGTCAATGACAGTATCACTGCCAAAACAGTGAGAGTAGTCGGCGAAAATATAGAGCCTGGTGTTTATTCAATTGTTGAAGCCTTGAAAATGGCTGAAGATAAGGAACTTGACCTGGTTGAAATATCACCCAGCGCTGTTCCGCCGGTTTGTAAAATAATTGATTATCAAAAGTTTCTTTATCAGCAGAAAAAGAAAATAAAGGAACTGAAAGCCAAAACAGCCAAGGTGGTACTGAAGGAAATCAGGTTCGGTCCGAATACCGATGATCATGATTTCAATTTTAAACTGAAGCATGCCATAAAATTCCTCGATGATGGGGCAAAAGTTAAAGCTTACGTCTTTTTTAAAGGACGATCGATAGTTTTTAATGAACAGGGAGAGATTCTGCTGCTTCGTTTTGCACAGGAACTTGAAGAGTACGGAAAAGTTGAACAAATGCCCAAACTTGAAGGCAAAAGAATGAGCATGTTTATCATTCCAAAACCTAAAAAGAAATAATATTAAGTAATATTTAGTTAATAACCAGGGTGAACCAGCTTACAAGTGTTCATATGAACCGCTGACCACTCTTAAATTTTAAATTATGCCAAAGATGAAAACGGTGTCCGGCGCAAAGAAACGCTTTGTATTGACCGGATCTGGAAAAATCAAGCGTAAACACGCTTACAAAAGTCATATCCTGACGAAAAAAACTACCAAGAGAAAGAGAAATCTGGGTCATTTTGCCATGGTTGAAAAAGCAGACCTGAAAAATGTGAAGCTTTGTCTGGCAATGAAATAAACTTTATCAGGATAGTTGTAAATCTTTAGTTATTAACCAAAATGAATTAGCTTCAAAGATTCCTGTAAATGGAACGCTAATCATTTAAAAACAAATGAATTATGCCAAGATCAGTAAATTCTGTAGCATCCAAAGCAAGACGCAAAAAAATGTTCAAGCAGACCAAAGGCTACTTTGGTGCAAGAAAAAATGTCCTTACTGTTGCTAAAAATGCACTTGAAAAAGGTCTCGTATATGCCTATATTGACAGGAAAAAGAAGAAACGTAACTTTCGTGGACTCTGGATCCAACGCATCAATGCAGGTGTGCGGGAATTCGATATGTCCTATTCTGAATTTATGGGTAAGATCCACAATAAAGGAATTGAACTGAACCGTAAGACTCTGGCCGACCTGGCCATGAATCATCCTGCGGCTTTTGAAGAAATTGTAAAAGCAGTTAAGTAAAGATAAGGGAAGCCGTCCGCTTCCCTTTTTTATTTTTATCCATAAAGGTCACAGATTCTTATTAATCGTATTTTTGTTCTTCCCTGAATAATTTGTTGGAAAATGAAGATTGCAATCATCGGTTATGGAAAAATGGGACACGAAATTGAAAAAATGTCTCTTGCAAAAGGCCACGAAATCGCTGGTATCATTGATAAGGAAAATATTCAGGATTTAGGTTCAGGAAAGGTTTCTTCCGCGGATGTTGCCATTGAGTTTTCAGAACCAGGCGCTGCGGTTTCCAATATTTTAACGTGTTTTAACATTGGGATTCCTGTGGTCACAGGAACTACAGGCTGGTACCAGCATCTCGACATGATTATCAGGGAATGTAAAAGTAAAAAACAGGCACTTTTTTATGCTTCCAATTTCAGCCTTGGAGTAAATATCTTTTTTGAGATTAACCGGAAACTGGCAACACTAATGGACGGCTTTCCCGAATATGATGTAAATATTGAGGAAATACACCATGTACATAAGCTTGATGCCCCCAGTGGTACGGCCATCAGCCTTGCCAATGATATTATCAGGTTGGTTAACCGTAAATCTTCCTGGAAAAACAGCAAAGCAACCCGGCCAGATGAAATACCGGTTATTTCAGTTAGAAAAGATGAAATTGCAGGCATACATACTATTACTTATCAATCGGCCGTTGATTGCATTGAAATTAAGCATAGTGCAAAAAACAGGATAGGATTTGCCAATGGAGCGGTATTAGCAGCCGAATTCCTTGTTGGGAAATCCGGTGTTTTTACTATGCTTGATTTGCTTAATCCCGTGGAAAGTACCTAATTTAATTTGAAAATTTGAAAATGTGCAAATTTGAAAATTAAAACCGTTTGAAGGGAATAAAATTAGCGACAAAATATTTGGTAAGTTTGATGTCTTAAGCACCTGATAATTTAATTGTCATTAACTGTATTAATCATAATAGCAAACTATGCTTAACCGGAAGAGCAGACCGGAAAGCAAATAAATAATAAAATAATGTTCAGGGAATTTTTGAAAAATAAATGGTTTAAGTTTTCACTGATTTCCATCCTTTATCTGTTATGGGTGATTTGGATGAGAAATTACTGGCTGTTACTGGGGTTGGGAATTATTTTCGACCTCTATATCACCAGGAAAGTGCATTGGGCGTTCTGGAAAAAACGTAATGTTGAAAAGCAGACAAAGGTAGTAGAATGGGTTGATGCACTGATATTTGCAGTGATTGCAGCCACTTTTATCCGGATGTTTTTCATTGAGGCTTATACCATTCCTACTTCTTCCATGGAGAAAACCCTGCTTGTCGGTGACTATCTCTTTGTTTCTAAATTCAGTTACGGACCTAAGCTGCCAAATACACCGCTATCATTCCCGTTTGCTCATAATACCCTTCCATTGACCAAAGATACCAGATCCTACCTCGAATGGATCAAATGGCCTTATAAAAGATTGGCCGGATTGGAAAAGATCAGAAATGACGATGTGGTGGTATTTAATTTTCCCGAAGGTGATACCGTTGCCACCAAGGTGGGAGATCACAGCTATTATGGTTTTGTCAGGATGTTCGGAAGGGACAGGGTATGGAATGACAAGGATAATTTCGGGGAGATAATTACCCGTCCGGTTGACAAACGGGAGAACTATATCAAAAGATGTGTCGCTATTCCTGGAGATACAATCCATATTGTAAACAGTGATTTGTTTATCAATGGGAAACACCAGAAATTCATTGAAAACCTTCAGTATAATTATACCATTGTAACAGATGGCAATATGATCAATTCCAAATTCCTCGATAGAATGAATATTGCAATGGACGACAGGGAGTTTAGTAATGGACAATACATTTTACCCCTCACACCATTGAAAGCAGAAGAGATCAAAAAGTTTTCCAATGTAGTTTCTGTTACAAAAAGTTGTCAGCCTGCCGGAGTGGCTGATAACAGGATCTTTCCACACAGCCCTTATTACAAATGGAATGAAGATAATTTTGGTCCTCTGGTCGTACCTAAGAAAGGAACCAGTGTAAAGCTCACTGTTAATAACCTGCCTGTTTATGAGAGAATTATCGGAGTTTATGAACATAATGATCTTCAGGTAAAGAATGGTAAAATATTTATCAATGGTGCGGAAGCTGTATCCTACACTTTCAAAATGGATTATTACTGGATGATGGGCGATAACAGGCATATGTCTGCTGATTCGAGATTCTGGGGTTTTGTACCTGAAGATCATGTGGTAGGTAAAGCTGTATTTGTCTGGTTATCACTTGATAAAGATAAAAGTCTTTTCGGTGGCAAAATAAGGTTCGACCGGATGTTCAGGACAGTCCACTAATGCACCAGGTAATTCACCGCGATCAGCGAGGATTGCTGACAGTACCTGCTGTTAATGAAATATGATAACCAATGAGAAAAATCCTTGCATATGTTATCGGTTTATTCATTATTTTTCTAATTATCAGGACATTTATAATATCATGGGTATTTGTTCCTGATGATAGTATGAATCCTGATTTTAAGAAAGGTGATTTATTGTTTATAAATAAACTGAGTTACGGGGCAAGGATTCCTAAAACTGTATTATGCATCCCATTTACTGATCATTATCTCGATTGGATCAGCATACCTTATTTTAGAATTCCTGCCCTGGCAGGGATAAAGAGAAATGATCTCGTTGCATTCAATTACCCGGTAAAACATGATATTCCTGTTGACAGAAAACCGGAATGCATTAAGCGTTGCATCGGGCTTCCGGGTGACCATCTGAAAATTTCTGATAAAGAAATATTTATTGGTGAAACTCTCTTGAATTGCAATTATGCCGGTTTTACCTGGAGAATTGTCACTGATGGTAAAGGACTGCCGGGATCATTGCTTGAAAAATATAAAATTCATCACGTTTCAGAGATTATTGAATCAAGCATTTATGATGCCGGTATGACTTGTTTAACAGCTCAGGAACTGAGAAAAGAGAAAGGAATCAGGGATGTAAGAATCCTTCGTATCAATAGTACAAATGAGGTGAGGATGTATCCCGGAAGTGATCATTTCAGCTGGACCAGGGATAATTATGGGCCATTGGTAATTCCTGCAAAGGGAATGACTATTCCAATGAACTCAGTAAATATGGATTTGTATTCCACTATTATTTATAATTATGAGAAAAATAATGTTCTGATCCAGGATGGAAAAATATTTATCAATGGTATAGAATCTGCGACTTATACTTTCAAAATGAATTATTATTTTGTTCTGGATGATAACCGGGATCATGCCAATGATTCACGTTACTGGGGATTTTTGCCTGAAGACCATATTATCGGGAAAGCGATCAGATTCTGATTGGCAATAATTAAAAAACTAATAACTTTGTAACAACTGCAAAAATAAAAACTATGTTCTCACCTTTCTGGATAATAATTATAATTTGTGTGTTAATCAGCTGGTTAGTTGGTAATCAGTTGAAATCAAAATTCCATGAATATTCAAAAATACCGGTTTATCATGACCTTACCGGCAGGGAAATTGCCGAAAAGATGCTCAAGGCTAATGGAATTTATGGTGTTTCCGTGGTATCGGTAGAGGGTGAACTCACAGATCATTATGATCCGGTAAAGAAGACAGTGAATTTAAGTCCTGATGTATATAATGGGAGTAATATTGCAGCCGCTGCCGTTGCTGCTCATGAGTGCGGCCATGCGTTACAGCATTCCCAGGCATATGCATTTCTGCAGATGCGTACAGCGCTCGTACCTGTTGTCAGTTTCAGCTCAAAATGGATGCAATGGGTACTACTGGCCGGGTTTCTCATGATAAAATCGTTTTCGCAGTTATTGCTGATCGGAATCATCTTGTATTCTGTTACCACCATTTTTACTTTTATCACTTTGCCCGTGGAGATTGATGCAAGCAGGC
>JAPLDU010000008.1:27483-56219 GCA_026391255.1 Bacteroidia bacterium
TTACAACAATGACTACTCAGGAAAAAGCAAAAAATGCCCTCAAATGGGCAGCCTATACTTATGTGGTGGCTGCACTCGCATCATTAGCCACCCTTCTTCATTTTATCATGATTTACATGGGTGGCAGACGTAATTGATACTATATAACTCTGCTATGTATGATCAACACCATCACATAGTCGCATATTGTTTACCATGTACTGCATTTCTCATTAATTTTAATGCCAATTTAAATATCATGAAATGTTTCTTGTTCATCTTCCATTGAAACCTGATTTTTTTGCAATCCGTTCAGTTTTTTTAGTTTCACTTGTTCTTTTTTTATCATCCTGTTTGCATAAAATGAAACCAGTCGACATGATCGTCCACCATGCCAGAATTTATACTGTTGATGAGGGTTTTTCAACTGCCGAAAGTTTTGCAGTCAGGGATGGAAAATTCATCGCGGTTGGAACTAACGAAGATATTCTGAACCATTACTCTGCTGATCAGGTGATTGACGCGAATGGTCAGTTTATCTACCCTGGGTTTATTGATGCTCATTGTCATTTTTATTCATATGGTCTTGATCTTGAACAATATGTTGATTTGACTGAAACATCATCGTTCCAGGAAGTAATAAACCGGGTGATAAAATTCGATAAAACCAGAACGACAGCATGGATATTAGGAAGAGGCTGGGACCAGAACAAATGGGAAATTAATGAATTTCCGGATAATCACGAGCTTAATAAAATTTTTCCGGATGTACCTGTAATGCTGATTAGGGTTGACGGACATGCCGTGATTGTAAACAATGCAGCATTAAAGCTGGCAAATATTACCACGGATACAAAAGTCAACGGAGGTGAGATAATTCTGAAGAACGGAATAATTACCGGTTTACTTATTGATAATGCGGTTGACCTTGTGAAGGCTAAAATACCCAAACCATCTGAGCAAACAAAGATCAGAGCTCTGGAAATTGCCCAGTCAAATTGTTTTGCTGCCGGGCTTTGTTCGGTAACCGATGCCGGTCTTGAAAAATCAACCGTCGAACTGATTGATTCGCTTCAGAAAGCCGGTATACTGCAAATGAGGATCAATGCCATGCTTACTCCATCCGATGAAAATATCGAGACTTATGTCAAAAAGGGGATTTATAAAACAGATCACCTGAATGTCAGATCGCTGAAGTTATATGCTGATGGCGCGCTTGGTTCACGTGGGGCAAAACTCATAGAACCATACAGTGATGTTCCGGGTTATAATGGACTGATGATTGAGAAACCTGAATATTATGACAGGATGTGTTCAATCGCTTATAAATATGGATACCAGGTTAATACGCATGCCATTGGGGATTCAGCCAACAGGTTCATTTTAAATACCTATGGGAAATTTCTTAAAGGCAAAAACGACAGACGCTGGCGGGTTGAACATGCCCAGGTGGTTGATTCTTCTGATTTTGCCTTATTCGGTAAATACAGTATTATTCCATCTGTTCAGGCTACACATGCAACATCAGATATGTATTGGGCAGGGAAGCGACTGGGAAATAAAAGGCTCAGGAATGCCTATGCATACAGAAAACTGATGGAACAAAATGGTTGGATTATCAATGGAACTGATTTCCCGGTCGAAAACATAAGTCCAATCTATACTTTTTATGCCGCTGTTTCCAGGAAAGACCTGAAAGGATACCCGGCAGGAGGATTCCAGCCTGAAAATGCAATATCACGGAAAGATGCTCTGCGCTCCATTACATCCTGGGCAGCAAAAGGCGCTTTTGAAGAAAATGAAAAAGGCAGCATTACCCCGGGCAAACTGGCTGATTTTGTGATTACAGATAAAGATCTGATGACTGTTTCAGAACCCGAAATACCCAAAATCAGGATCATTAGCACATTCTCTTCAGGGAAACAAGTTTACAACAGGCAATAGACTTTAATGAATTACGAATTACGAATTACGAATTACGAATTACGAATTACGAGATGCGATTTACGATTTGCGACTTATAACTTACAACTTTTGACTTATGACTAACAGCTAATAATTACTGAAATATTTTACATGTCCCTTCTCATCATTATTTTACTGGCATTGGTTTTTTCGGCTTTTTTTTCCGGGATGGAAATTGCATTTGTAACGGCCAATAAATTAAGATTAGAGATTAACAGAAAGCAGGATTTATTTCCTTCCCGCATCATCAGTATTTTTACCCGTGACCCGGGCCAGTTCATTGCTACAATGCTGGTGGGAAATAATATTTCATTAGTTGTTTGTGGGACGTTGATGGCATATATACTTGAACCATTGATCAGGCCGGTGATATCTTCGTATGCAGGAATGCTCACTCTTCAAACCCTGATTACTACGTTTATAATTCTGATTCCCGCTGAATTCCTGCCTAAATCAATATTCCGCAGGAATCCCAATGTATTCCTGTCGTCATTGGCCATTCCTGTTTTGTTTTTTTATATCATTTTTTACCCTATTGCCAGGTTTTCGATTTGGTTATCAGACTTTGTTCTTGGCTTTTTCCTCAAAGTTGATATTAACAAAAAGGAACATAAAGTTGTTTTTGGGAAAACAGACCTTGATCATTTTGTAAATCAGTTGCAGACACCGGAACGGGCAGAAGAAGCAGTCGAAAATGAAATCAGGATTTTTCGCAATGCACTTGATTTTTCTGAAGTAAAACTGAGGGAATGCATGGTTCCACGTACTGAAATGGTGGCTGTTGAAGTGGATTCTGATGTGGACGACCTCAGGCAGAAGTTCATTGAAACCGGCTTATCAAGGATACTTGTTTATAAAGACAATATCGATAATATCATCGGGTACATTAAATCTTCACAATTATTCGACAACCCGGCCACTATTTCAGATAGTATGACTACAGTACCGGTTGTACCCGAAACAATGCCGGCCAGCAGACTGCTCGAAAATTTCATGAAGCTCAGGAAAAATATTGCAGTAGTGGTTGATGAATTTGGCGGAACATCAGGCATTGTTACAAGTGAGGACATTATTGAGGAAATATTCGGAGAAATAGTGGACGAACATGATAAGACCTATTTGGAAGAGAGAGTACTGGCTGAAAATGAATTCATTTTATCGGGCAGGCTGGAAATAGATTATTTGAACGAAAAGTACAGACTTGGGATTGAAGAATCTGATGAATATAACACATTGGCCGGATTTATTTTACTGCATCATAAAAATATGCCTTTAGCAAATGAAAGTTTTTCAATAGGTCAGTTAAAATTTAAAGTATTGAAAATCACTGCAACAAGAATTGAACTTGTTCATTTGGAAATAGAATCTTCCGATTAAGGTATGATTCCTGCCTTCCTTTTATTGATTAATCAGTGATTAATTTTTTAATTATCTTAAAAAAATATATTTTCGCCGCTTAATTTTTAAACGAGTATAATATTTGATAAATCAATGGCTATATTAGAGAATATCAGATCAAAAGCAGGGACATTAGTTGCCATCATCATCGGTTTGTCATTGCTGGCGTTTGTACTTAGCGACATGCTTGAGTCAGGAAAATCCATTTTTTCGGGCAAAAAAACACAGATTGCCGAAATCGGAGGTAAGGCCGTTCAATGGCAGGAATACACCCAGATGATTGATGAACTGGAAAATATCTACAAGATCAATTCACAAAAAGATAATATTGATCAGGAAACTGTAGATCAGATTATGGAGCAGACATGGACATCACTGATCAAGACCAAAGTGATGGAAGAAGTTTATGATGACCTTGGTATTGCAGTTTCTTCAGATGAACTGTTTGACATGGTACAGGGCAATAATCTTCATCCGATTATTAAACAATTATTTGCAGATAAAGAAACCGGTCAGGTAAATACTGCCAATATCATTAAGTTTTTAAAGAGTAAAGACCAGGATCAGACCGGAAAATCACAGACATACTGGCTATACATTGAAAAGGAGATCACCAGTGACCGTTTGTTCACCAAATTCAAAAACCTGGTAAAACAAGGCATGTACACAACCTCACATCAGGCAAAAATGTCGCTCGATGAAAAGAACCATTTAGTTGATTTTAATTACGTGGTGCAGAAATATGCATCTATTCCTGACAGTACAGTGAAGGTGAACGACAGTGAGCTCAAAGATTATTACAGCAAACACGGGAATGATTATAAGCAGGAAGCAACACGTGATATTATATATATTTCCTATGATGTGACTCCTTCGGGTGAAGATAGGGCAGGTGCCCTTAAATGGATTGAAAAGGTAAAACCGGAGTTTGAAAAGGCTGAGAATGATAGTTTATTTGTTGAAGCACAATCTGATAATTCTTTTAATGATAAAGCATTTAAAAAGTCAGATATGCCTAAGCCTCTTGATTCTGCCTTATGGGATGCATCTGCAGGTACAATTTACGGACCTTATTTTGCTGACAATGCCTTCAAGTTAGCCAAACTATCAAAAATCAAGATGTTACCTGACTCAGTACGAGCAAGCCATATCCTGATTAAAGTTGATCAGAAAATGACCAAGGAAAAAGCTCATGCAACGATTGACAGTCTGAAGAAACTGATAAAAGGAGGAATGAATTTTGCTGCACTGGCTATGAAACATTCTAATGATGCAGGTTCAGCCCAGAAAGGGGGAGATGTTGGCTGGTTTACAGAAGGCAAAATGGTAAAACCATTTGAATACGCTGCTTTCAACGGGAAAAAAGGCGACCTGGTAATTGTTGATTCACAGTTTGGCGTGCATCTCATCCTGATAACAGACAAGGGTAAGGAAATGAAAAAAGTTCAGCTGGCCATTGTTGAGCGTAAGCTTGAACCAAGCAACAAAACTTTTCAGAAATATTATGCCGATGCAATCAAGTTTGCCACAAGTAACAGAACCAAAGAAAAATTTGAAGCTTCTGTTTCACAGCAAAATCTTACAAAGCGTGTAGGCAGTAACATCAAGGAAAATGACAAAACCATTCCGGGTATGGAACAGGCACGCGAGGTTGTCCGCTGGGCATATAAGGCAAAGAAGAATGAAATTTCTCCGGTATTTGAACTTACTAACCGTTATATCATTGCATTGCTCACAGAGATCAGGGATAAAGGAATTGCTCCTTTCGAACAGGTAAAGACTCAGATTGAATCTATTGTGAAAAAGGACAAAAAATTTGAAATGATATCGAAAACCTTTAATGAAAGTATTGCACGAAATGCTTCCCTTGATGAGATTGCAAAAACAATGAAAACTACTGTTGATACGGCAAAAGCCATTTCTTTCTCATCTTTCCAGATACCCAATCTTGGCGTTGAACCTAATGTAATTGCCACAGCATCATTGATTGACATGGATAAGCTTTCACAACCAATCAATGGGTCAATCGGAGCTTTTATTATTAAAGTTGTTAATGTAAGTAAAGGTACCGATACCAATGTAAAAGCTGAACAGGACAAACTCACCCAGGGTGCAAAATCCCGTTCAGAATACCAGGCTTTCGAAGCCATGAAAACAATGGCTAATATCGGCGATTACAGGGCGAAATTCTATTAGAATATACGAACATTAAGAATTTGAAAATTTGGGAATTTGAAAATTTGAAAATGATTAAGCTAATATTTATCTGAATATACAGAAATATAAATAACGCCTATCAAATTCTAATACACCAAATTGCATATAATATGGATTATATTTCATATGACTTAAGTAAAATAATTTAGTGTTTTGATTGGTATAAATTTTCTTTTCGCTCTGGATTCAATTTTCAAATTCCCAAATTTTCAAATCTTCAAATATTTTCAATTATTCCCAGACACCGTGAATCGTTCTGCTGCAAAAGCTGCATCTCCCTGAATTAAAATGTTTCAGTGAGATGGAATAACCTTCACGTTCAATAATCAGTTTCCCGCAACCAGGGCAATAAGTATTCTGTGCTTTATGTCCCGCCACATTGCCAATATAAATATATTCTATTCCCTCTGATAAAGCAATATCCCTGGCCTGTTCAAGTGTTTCAGCCGGTGTGACTCCTGTTCTGGTCGATTTGTATGCCGGGTAAAAACGGCTGAAATGTAAAGGAAAATGATTCAGCTTGTTATCGGTTAACCATCTGCACATCCTCCTGATCATTTCCATATTATCAGTCATTCCCGGTATCACTAAATTGGTGAGCTCAATCCATACACCTTCATCCCTGAGAATCTTCAGGGTATTAAGTACGGGCTGCAAACGGCCTTTGCTCATCTTAAAATAAAGCTGGTCATCAAAACATTTCAGGTCAATATTGGCTGCATCCTGAAACTGGCATAATTCTTTTAAAGGTATTTCATTGATCATTCCGTTCGAAATCATCACATTCCTGATGCCATGAGATCTGGCCAGTTTTGCGGTGTCGTACATATATTCATAATAGACAGTAGGTTCTGTATATGTATAGGCAATTGATCTGTAATTATTTTTAAGACACAGGTTTATGACATCTTCGGGCATGAGTCTGTAATTAGTCAAATCTCCCGGACTGACCTGTGATATCTGGTGATTCTGGCAATTGATGCACGACAGGTTACAACCGGCAGTGGCAATAGAAAATAATTGTATTCCCGGATAAAAATGGTACAGGGGTTTTTTTTCTATCGGATCAATTTGCATGGAACAGGGATTGCCATATGCAATGGTGTGCAGTTTACTTTGTCCTGCAAGACGGGTATGGCAGATACTCAACTCACCCGGCTTTAGCAGACAGTTCCTGAAACAAAGTGCACATTTTATTCCTTTGTCGGTTAACTGGTAATACTTTGCTTCACGGGAGTACTCATTGGGTTCCATTTTATCAGTTTAATAATTTTGTAACTACTCAGGCTATCAGACTTTAGGCTATAATAATACGTATCAGGTATCAAGTATCAGGTATCAAGATAAAACATTATATTGGTGTGATAATTGGTCTATTTCTAAAAGACGAACATTCTATTGTCAAAAAAACCTGGATATTAATTTTATTTTTTCATGAATTCATCTTCATTGAAAACAAGAGCCTCATATATATAAATTTCAGCATCTTTCCATCCATCCCAGCCGATCCCGGCTTTGTCACGGGAGCAATGTCCGAGAAACTCTTCTTTTGACCAGTTTGTTTGCTTTGCTACCTGTGGTAGAAAGGTTCCCGAATGTGATCCTTTTTTAATATAAATTCCGTGCGTTCCCATCACGATTTCGCCCGTTGATCTAATTTTCTTCATAGGTGTCAGAACGGAGATCTCTATCCGGATTTCATTTAATTCTGAAAAGCTTACTGAATAGAACCGATGATCCTGGGTTGCAGATGAGATGGCCATGTCACCCACTAATTCGATAAGTGGTTTATCCGGTTCGAAATGGCCGATACACCCTCGCAATTCTCCATCATTGGTCAAAGTAACAAAAGCCCCGCAGTGTTTAATTACCACTGGAGGCAAACCGGTAAAATCGATGACTGGTCTGGATTCGGTTTTAAGGTAATATTCCAGTGTATTGCGTGCTGCTTTAAGCAACCTGATTTTGTCCTGGTCGGCTAATTGAAAGGTTGAATCATTTTCAGTTTTTTCACTAGATTTATTGATTGCAATTGCAAAATAACCAACCACACTTTCCCTGTCGCCTGAAGCATCACCGGAATTCCTGTAAATCACCGGGTCGTAAATAATATCAGATTCAGATTCCGTAATATTCAGCAAAGTCAGAACTGAAGTCCATCCGCAGATTTTTGTAGCGAGGTTTTTGGTAAAGTTAAAATCTTTGTTATCAAGTAATTCAGTAAATACTGATACCGAATTGGAACATATGGCATCGGCTGTTTTTTTATCAACCTTAACAGCATCGGTATATTCAGGGTAATGCGAAAAGTCTGTACTGATAATAAATAAGTTATCAGAAGTAAAATAGGGTTTCAGTACCCCGGCAATTTTCATACAATCGTCAGCCGATTGTGTACCAAGAAGTATCGGAACTATGCGGAAGTTTTTCTTCATGATATATTGCAGAAATGGGAGCTGAACTTCAATGCTGTGTTCAGAAAGATGTGGTTCTATTTTGGTATTAAAGATATTATTTTCTTTTACCAGCTTATCAGCCAGAGTAGTATCAACTTTGACGGTTCCCATCGGTGTTTCAAAATCGCCTTTTGAATAAATGGATGCTCCCGGAAATGAATAGTGATGGCTGGAGGCAAGGATAAAAATATCATTGTACTCTTTGTCCTGATCAATCTGGTTGAAAGCTGATGCAGCAACAATGCCCGAATAAATATAACCGGCATGAGGAGAGATGATTGCCTGAACATTTTTATATAAACGTGGAGTTGCTGCTGAAAACATATTTTTTAGCATTTCATTGAGTTCGCCGGCCCTGATGGGATAAAACTTACCGGCTACTGCTGCAAGCCGGTTGACAGGCTTCTTTTCTGATTTATTATCCTGGGGAAAAAATAAGTGTGCCATGACTACCATTAATAAAAAGTGAGTATGAAACAAATTTCTGACATGTCTTAAAGAAATATCTGACCAAATTACATAATTTTCGGATTTTTGCAGTGTAGCCGTTAAAAAGCATATACAAAAGAATAGGTATGTTATTTTTAAAATTTTTATCTTTAGCCCTTTAAAAACTCTTAAAATTTTAGGTAATGGCGAATGTCGAAACAAATTTTCTGATCAGGAAGTTCTTTGGATTGATCCCTGGAACAAGTAAGATTGAAACGGATGAAGTTGTTTTAAATAAAGACTTTGAAGAATATAATGCCTTTGAGAACTCAAAAGAGCTGGCTGATTACCTTTTATTAGAGAAAGAAGTGACTTCAAAGGAATTTACGGACAAATTGAATTTTATTATTCATCAGAAATTCAGCGATACCGAAGCTTACAGGAAAGAACAGGAATATCTGAAAATAAAGGGTTCTGCCCATATTTCCCTTTATTATAAGGTAAAGGATTCGACAGATTTGGTGAATTTCCGGAAAATGGATATTTCACAGGAAATGAAAGATTACCTGTTATTGGAGAAAGAAGTGACATCCAAAGAGTTCACAGACAAACTGAATTCCATTAAAGCACATACCTTTGAGAAAACAGATGAATTTAAAAAACTGCAGGAATTTTATCAATTAAAGAAGGTAAACCATATTAAAAGATTTTTCAAGACACATAAATCCCCGAAGCTGGCTGAGTTTAATAAAACAGCGAACTCAGGGATCATACAAAATCTTGATGACCTGGAAAGGCAGATCACCAGTAAGGATTTTATTGCAAGGAAACTTGATCTTGAATCAATAAAATCATACCGTGATTCATCTGAATACAAAAAAGAACAGGAATACCTTCAGGTTAAAAATTCATCTGAGATAAAAAAATATCAGAAATTTAAAGCGTCATCAGATTATGATAATTATAAAAAGCTGGAAGATTCTAAGGAAATTCAGAGATATTATGAGTTGGAAAAACTGGTAACTTCCACTGAATTTATTGAATTCAGGAAAGAAATGGAAGATAAGAACCGATACAAAAAATCTACTGAATATCAAAAATATGCCCTATACGAGCAAATGAAGAACCAGTCTGCCATTCAGACATATTTCAAATTCAAGGTATCGAAAGATTTTGCTAATTTTACCAGACTTGATGGTTCGGATGAAATTTCCAGGTACGAGGAACTTGAAAAATACATTTTGTCAGAAGAATTTATCAGCTTCAAAAAGAATATGCTTGATAAAGACAGGGTCAAAAAGACTGAAGAATATCTGAAAAATCAGCATTATCTCGAACAGAAAAACTCGGCAAATTTTAAGAAATATTTTGAGTTGAAGAAGTCAGACAGGTTCGATTTCATGAATAAATGGGAGCTAAGCTTTGAAGATGATTTTAAAGGTAAAGAACTTGACCGTTCAAAATGGATGACCATGTATTACTGGGGAAAGAAACTTCTTGGACAAAGTTATGCGTTGCCCGGTGAATATCACTTTATTACTGATGGTAAAAATCTGGAAGTACATGATAGTATTCTGAAAATAATTACCCGTAAAGAACATATTAAAGCCAAGGCCTGGATGGAAAAGGTCGGATTCTATGAGAAGGAATTTGAATATACTTCCGGTCTGATCAATAATGGTGAGGTTTTCAGACAAAAGTACGGTATTTATAAGGCCAAAATACGTATTAACAATTCATCACCGGTAAGTCAGATCTTCTGGATGATATCTGAAAAACAAGTTCCCCAGATTGATATTATCAGGTCGGATGCCGGCAGTAAATTCAGCATGTCCAGTTTCTGGAGAAAGGATTCAAAACACAGCAGTTCAGTATTTAAAGGATCAAAACTTTGTAATAATTTTTACATATTCAGTCTGGAATGGACTGCCGACAAACTCGTCTGGAAAATCAACAACATTCCTGTGAAAATCCAGAACTCTAATGTTCCCCAGGAAGCAATGTTTATCAATTTCAGTTCCGGCTTGTTCCAGCCTGATGGGAACGGCAGACTGCCTGTTTCAATGGAAATCGACTGGGTAAAATGTTATAAGCTGAAAACTGGTGAATAATCAGGCAGATTAACAAAAGCAGAAAACCGGCAATCTGGTATTTTTGAAATATTTTTTCTAAATGCCTAACCTGGACAAGCCAGAACCAAACAAGAAATTACAATTCTCAAAATTCAAATAAAAATAAATATCAAACGACAAAATGACAAATTCAAAATAGTTTGTTTCGTATTTGAAATTTTAATATTGTTTATTATTTGTTTTTTGTGATTTGTTTTTTGGATATTTTTTTTACCAAAAATGCGTTAAAATTTCAGAAATAAGTACCTAAGTTATTTCATGATATTTATTTAATAATGTGAATATGAAGAAATTGTATGTATTTTTTGTATTAGCATCATTCGTAGTGTTAATCTCAGGGTGCAGTTTGCCAAAACCAGGTGAAAACATGAAAAATATCAGTAAAGAAACAGTAGATAAGGTGGTTAAATTACTCACTACAAAATATGGTGAAAAAGTTTCCGAAAGAGCTTCCAGGAGCGTTTCCCAGGTTGCTTCTTTCTGGACCATCAAGGATGGAGACGACAAATTATTCACTGATTTTTGTACAAAGAATTTCATTGGAAATGATGCAGACAGGCTTAAAATACTTAATAAGTTATCTGACAAATTTGAAATTCTGGGTGGATATTTTAACCGGATAAGTGTCGACCTGAAAAGGCCGTTGCATCTTGATACCGGCGAATTATTACCAATAGATGATATGTTTGGCGAATATGAGCCATCCTCTCATATGGCGGATGATTTTTTCAACAACAAAATCGCCTTTTATACTATCCTGAATTTTCCATTTTGCACCCTGAAAGAAAAATCAGAACTCGGCCCGAAATGGAGCCGGCAAGAGTGGGCATTTGCACGTGCAGGTGATAAGTTTACCGACCGTATTCCGGCAAATCTCAATCTTAAAGAAGGCGAACTTCTGACCAAAGCTGATTCTTACATTTCCGAATATAATATTTGTATGGGAAATCTTGTGGATAACAAGGGAAAAACATATTTCCCGAAGGACATGAAACTTATATCACACTGGGGATTGCGTGACGAATTGAAATCTGATTATATAGGTGAAAATGGTCTTACCAAGCAGAAAATGATCTATGATGTGATGAAACATATCATACAACAGGATATTCCGCAGACTGTTATAAACAATGACAAAGTGACCTGGGCTCCGGAATCCAACAAAGTATTTGAAGGGAATAAACAAATTGAAGCCAAACCCGAACCCGATACACGTTACCAGATATTTCTCGATAACTTTAAAATAATGAAGCAGATCGATGAGTATTGTCCGATGTATCCAGATTTTATCCAGCGTTCATTTGACCAGGGCATGGAAATGTCTCAGCCTGAGGTTGAAAAATTATTCAATGACTTCTGTTCATCACCCCAGGTGAAAGAAGTGGCCGCTCTGATTAAAAAACGCCTTGGCCGCAATCTTGAAGCATTTGATATCTGGTATGATGGCTTTAAATCAAGGTCATCCATTCCTCAGGAGCAATTAGATAAAATCTGTAAGGAAAAGTATCCGACCAACGATGCTTTTCATACCGCCATGCCGGATATGCTGTGCAAGCTTGGATTTACCAAAGAAAAGGCTGAATATATCGCTTCAAGGATAGTTGTTGAAGCTGCACGTGGCTCAGGACATGCCTGGGGAGCAGAAATGAAATCGGATAAATCTCTGCTCAGAACACGTATAAAAAAAGATGGCTTCGATTATAAAGGTTATAATATTGCAGTGCATGAATTCGGTCACAATGTTGAACAGACTATCACTCTGCAGGATATTGATTATTATATGCTTAAAGGTGTTCCCAACACGGCATTCACAGAAGCTATGGCTTTCTTATTCCAGAAGCGGGATCTCGAACTGCTGGGCATCAAGGATCAAAACGCAGACAAGACTTATCTTGCAAGTCTCGATGATTTCTGGTCATGTTACGAGATCATGGGTGTTGCGATGTTAGACATGAATGTGTGGAAATGGTTATATGCCCACCCCGAGGCAAATGCTTCACAGCTTAAAGAAGCGGTTATACAGCTTGCTAAAGAAACCTGGAACAAATATTATGCAGATGTTTTTGGTATGAAAGACCAGCCGATTCTTGCCATTTACTCTCACATGATAGAGGATCCATTGTATCTATCCAATTATCCGATTGGTCATCTTGTTGAATTTCAGGTTGACCAGTACGTCAGTGGTAAGAACTTCGGTGAAGAGATCCACAGGATGCTGGTCAATGGAAGTATCATTCCCCAGATATGGATGATGAAAGCAGTCGGTAACAAAGTTTCTATTAATCCTCTTCTTATTGCAACGGAAGAAGCAGTAAAGCATTTAAATAAATAGGGAATTTTAATATTCAAATTGTTTACACTATAGTCTTTAAGGCTTTTAGACTGTAGAATATTTGTCTTTTTAGAAAAATATCAATTATCGACCAATCTTACATTTTGTCTTGATACCTGATACTTGATACTTGATTCTTGATACCTGATACCTGATACTAATTCTAAAAGCCTACAACCTAACTATCCAACCTGGACTAGCCCGAACCGAAAATGAAATCACAAATCTCAAAATACAAATAACAAATAATTTTCAATCTACAAAATGACAAATTCAAAACTGGTGTATGCATTTCGTGCTTGAAATTTTGATATTGTTAATTATTTGTTTATTGTGATTTGTTTTTTGGAATTTTTTGCCAAAACGTGTCAGGATTTCAGAAATATTATCTGCCCCGTCCCTGGAGAACAATTTTAATAGTGTATATAAGTATTTTAATATCAACATATAATGACATATTCTTGATATAGAGAATATCATATTTCAAACGGCTGATCATTTCCCTCACATTCCCTGCATAACCATATTTAACCTGTCCCCAGGAGGTAATACCCGGTCTTACACGATGGAGATGCACATAATGAGGTGCTTTTTTGATGATCATGTCAATATAATACTGTCTTTCAGGTCTTGGACCAACCAATGACATGTCGCCGATGAGTACATTGTAAAATTGTGGAAGTTCATCAAGGCGCAATTGACGCATATACCTTCCGAATTTAGTAACCCTCTGGTCATCCTTGCATGAAAGGGCCGGACCACTTTCTTCGGCATTTACATACATTGATCTGAATTTGTAAATCGTAAACGGTTTCCCATACCTCCCTATTCTTTCATGGTGATATAATACAGGGCCCCGGGATGAAAATATGACACCAATGGCAAGGGCCAGGTACAAAGGGAAAAAAATGATCAAAACGATAATTGAAGCAAAAACATCAATGATCCTTTTCATGTTTTCCTGCTTTTCCTGCCAGGCAGGCATCAGGTCTCTTGATATTTCAATCAGAGGGGCACTGTAGGGGGATGCTATTTTTACCTTGCCGGTAAGAATGTCAAACATATCCGGAATAACTTTTACCGCCACATTGAATTCTTCCAATTTGTTAATGATCTCTCCGATCTCATTATGTTCTGATGATTCAATTGCAATAATTACTTCTTCAACATGATTGTCCTTAATAACTTTTTTCAGGTCATTAATATCTCCTAAATGAGAAATGTATTTTGCCAGCAGATTCTTGTTATTTGAGTTAATATTAATAAAACCGATAAATTTATTTCCGGATGAATTGTTTTGAGATATCAGCTCTTTATATAATCTTATTGCGTTATTATTGCTGCCAATAATTATGGTATTGAATCCTATTATCCTGTTATGAATCTTCCAGTTTGTATTTGAAGTTATAATAATCCTGGGAATATAGGAAAGGAGAAACTGAAGAGAAAACAAAACGATAAAGGAGTAATAGTAATTAACATATGAGTACACTGTATCATCTAATATCAATGCAAAAAAGATGATAATGACACCTGTAAGTGAGGTGAAAAATGTTTGTCCAAGTTCGGTAAGTCTGGATTTCCGGTATATATCCTTGTAATATCCGATCAGGTAATAAATGAAAATCCAGAATGAGGGAATAATGATCAGTCCTAAAAAGTACTTGAAATCAAAGTTAATTGGTATTCTGTATCCGAATTTGATTGGTTCAATGAATGTTTTCCGGTAAATGTAAAACAGGCTCCAGGCAACGGCAGCAGTAGTATAATCCGAGATCAGATACTTGGTGACTTGTCGCTTTTTATTCATCAGAAATGTACTAACTTAATATTGTCAAGGGTAAGGCTGGCTGTTGTAAGGGTATCGGTTTTTAGCATCCCGAAGAAAATACTGTAATTAATTGCATCAGTGGTGGTTTGTGTGTAATAGGTCAGATCTATGCAAATTTTCTTCCAGGTACTGGTAGGATTCAGATAAATAACAGGTTGCTGAAATATTGTGGTGGCTTTTGTGATAAACAGACCGACCGTAACAACAATAGTGTTTTTATAGTCCATTTCAAGAAATACCGGGCTGCTCGAAAGAGGAAAAACATATGATCCATTGGAACGGCATTCAAATAATGTTTGTGAACTATCAAGATAGGCATATCCTGCCTGGTTGTTGTTACCATCATGGATGATTCTGATCGGAACCTGGCTTCTGTAAGTGGTATCAATGGTCAGACCAGCATCTTCAAAATCCTCAATCCATGAGAATTTAGTGCTGTCATTATACCTTACAGTAGGATTAATGGTCATAATTCCTTTTTCAGCAAGAGTGGTATCTTTATCAAACCATGTGTAAAAAGGGTATATGATTCGGGTGGCGGCTATCCCGTTCTTTTTTATACCAGGGTACAGGGTGACATGATGTCTGCCCGTAGCCAGCACAGGGAAAGTGGCAGGCATCTCATAAACACCCACTATACTTCCGTCAATATACACCCAGACATCTGTAATGCTTGATGTGTTTTTCCCCTGTGATGGATTTGTGGTGAGCCTGATAGTGTCAATCTTTAAATATGAAGGGATCTCTTCAGTAGGATTTATGATATCGCATGATATAATGGAAATAACAAAAGAGAATAAAAGGAAAAATCGTAGGACTTTTGTATGAATCATGCTATAACCAATCATTTATTATTATTAAGGTCGTTCAACTATAGGATTTCAGTTAGAACCTGTTTTCACCATTTGTCCTGATACCTGATACTTATTCTAATAGCCTAAAAACTACTTTCCTGAGTAGGTGAAAAACGCTTAATGAGTATATATATTGCCGGAAGAAGACAGTTCTAAAACATTTTGAAGCAATTACATCATGACTTGTAATTCTTCATTTTATCAAGTATCTGATAGGCAAGGTTAATGGCATTGTAACCATCTTCAATAGTAACCGATGGAATGGTCTTTTTTGTGATTGCCTGGTGGAAACTTACAAGTTCATCCCTGATGGCATTTCTATCTTCGATAGCAGGTTTCTCCATATAAAATTCCTTAATCTTTCCATTCCCCAGATCAAAGGTAAGAATAGATTTGTCGGAGCGTTCATCAACATCTTTAACTCTCACAATTTCAGTTTCCCTGTTAAGGTAATCAACTGAGATATAAGCGTCACGCTGGAAGAACCTGCTTTTTCTCATTTTGAACAATGATACCCTGCTTGCTGTCAGATTTGCAACGCATCCATTATGAAACTCGAGGCGTACATTTGCTATGTCAGGGGTTTCACTTACGACCGATGAACCACTGGCGCTGATATTCCTGACGTTGGATTTTACCACACTGAGTATAATATCAATATCATGGATCATCAGGTCGAGAACAACCGGAACATCTGTTCCCCGCGGATTGAACTGCGACAGACGGTGTGCTTCAATAAACATCGGTTGCTGCAGTAAAAGCAGGATTAAACCTCTCAACATGCCCAACCTGTACGATTACATTTGCTTCAGTGGTTATTTTAATGAGGGCGGCGGCTTCAATGGCTGTATAAGTAATGGGTTTTTCAATAAATACATGTTTTGATTTTTTCAGTGCATTAACAGCATTATCGTAGTGTGAAATTGTAGGAGTAACAATGTCGATAGCATCAACCAAATCGATGAGTCCCTCAGGTGTGCTGAAATATTTTATATTAAATTCCCTGGTAGTTTCCAAAACCTTTGCCGGATCCGGATCATAAAAACCCACCACTTCAAATTCAGGAATTTCCTTTAATAACCTGATATGAACTTTACCAAGAAAACCTGCTCCCAGAACTCCAATTCTAACCATAACTCTTAAGTGCAATGAATCACAAAAATAACTTTTTTTTGGCTACATGCTAAATAATATCATGTTTAATATCAGAACCTTTCCAATGCCAGTTTTTGTCGTAATTGGTTTTATTTATAACGAATTGGCAGAATTGGTCTATTTTTGCAAATAATTTTTATTTTTTGAAATGGATGACTCATTCAGGGACAAAGGACTGAGAAAAAAACTGGTTGATGAGATCAGGAGAAAAGGAATTCATGATGAAGCTGTGCTTGAAGCCATGAATCGTGTGCCACGTCATTTATTCATGGATAGTAGTTTTATCGGTTTCGCTTACCAGGACAGAGCTTTCCCGATTGCTGCAGGTCAGACCATTTCACAACCCTACACTGTTGCCTACCAAACAAGATTATTACAGGTAAAGAAAGGTGAAAAAGTACTTGAAATAGGAACTGGAAGTGGCTACCAGGCAGCCATTCTTGCTGAAATGGGAGTGAAAGTCTATTCCATTGAGAGACAACGTGAGTTATATTTATCGGCAAAAACATTATTGCATAAATTGGGTTATAAGGTTCAGATGTTTTATGGTGATGGGTACGAAGGCCTTCCTACCTACGGACCATTCGATAAAATATTAATAACAGCAGCAGCCCCATCAGTGCCTGAAAAGCTGACATCTCAACTCGTGAATAACGGCAGATTGGTCGTACCGGTAGGAGAGACCGGTTCACAGATCATGACTGTGATTGACAGGATTTCTGATAATGAATTTGTGACAAAAAAATATGATTATTTTACTTTTGTACCTCTACTAAAAGGTACTGCCAGATGAAACTTTTATCAATTAAGAGTTATGAACGATGAGTATCAGGTATGACGAATCAGATATGAGGAATCAGGAATCAGAAATCAGGTACAGGTATCAAGTATCAGGTATCAAGATTGTTATAATTCATAACTCATAACTCATAACTCGTAATTCGTAATTCGTAATTCGTAACTCGTATCATGATAACAATAAAAAGATTCGTATTCAATGACTTCCAGGAAAATACATATGTGCTTCACGAGTCGACCGGGGAGTGCATAATCATTGATGCAGGAAATTATTATCCGGAGGAGAATTCCGCTCTCACCGGTTACATTGAGAATAACATGTCAAAGCCGGTGAGACTCCTGAATACCCATTGTCACATTGATCATATTACTGGTAACCTTTTTATTAGAGAGAAATATGGTCTGAAACCGGAAGCTCACAGCGAAGAATCAATGCTGATAAGCCATGCAGTATCCTATGCTGAAGTTTTTGGATTCACGATTCAGGAACCACCGGTAATATCTGCATTTTTGAAAGATAATGACCAGGTGCTTTTTGGTAACTCAATACTGAAGGTTTTGCATGTACCGGGACATTCAAGAGGAAGCCTCGCTTTTTATTGCAAAGCTGATGGTTTTGTTATAACCGGTGATGTTTTGTTTAAGGGTAGCATAGGAAGGACAGACCTTCCAGGTGGTGACTTTGATACTCTGATTGCCAGTATCAGGAACAAACTTTTGGTCATGCCTGATCATGTAATAGTTTATCCCGGGCATGGCGATAAAACAAACATAAGAGATGAAAGAAATAATAACCCATTCCTGCAATAAATTACTTGCAACTATTTGGTTTTGCGTATTATAAAAAAATCACATACAATATTATAGAACCTGATCTGATATATTCGGATTTTTATTCATGGGACTAAATTTTCAGGAACAAAGTGAACTGAAAAATTTAAGTCGAATCATCCCGACAAAGTCGGAGGGTAAATACCCCGTAGCTCTGCTGCGGAACTTTGGGTCCAGGGCTTGCCCTGGGGTACATACCCGTGATTTACATCATTCCATAATTATTATTGATATTGTATTAAATTTCAAATATTTAGCCTGATAATTACATACAAATTATTAGAAATTGTTTTGAATTTTATAACAAAGTTGAGTTAATCTTCTTATATGATTGATTATTATTATATTATAAAGTTTTTCGTACCCTCCCCTTTTTCCCCTCCCTGCTGGCAGGGAGGGGATTGACCTCTATGTTTTATGTGTTTTATGTCTGAAATTCACGTGGATCAAATCCCCTCCTTGCTCGCAGGGAGGGGTTAGGGGTGGGTAAAAATTGAATGCATCAATAGCTTGAAATTTTAATAATTCAAAACAGTTTCTTAATATCTACATATTTTTAAGAAAATAACTTTGTGACCGGCTGATTCATTACAAATATTTTTGTATATTGCAGACTTTAATTATTGGTTAATTCAGCTAATTTATGGCGGATAAGAAGCAGATTCAACTTGAATACAGAATGAATACAATGCCTAAAGTATTGTATTACAGATTAGTTAACCCGGGAGGATTAGCCGAATGGTTTGCTGATGAAGTGGAACAATCCGGGAATATCTTTACTTTTCAGTGGGATGATAACTTTCAGAAGGCTGAATTGCTTCAGAAAAAGGAAAATGTATTTGTCCGTTTCCGCTGGATGGATGATCTTACCAGGAAAACCTTCTTTGAATTCAGGATAGCCGTTCTTGATCTTACTGGTGAAGTTGCATTACTTATCACTGATTTTGTGGAAGACGATGAAAAGGTTTCGACCATAGAACAATGGAATTATTCCATGTCAAGACTTCGTCATACTCTTGGTTTATAAAGATTATTATTTTAAATAAATCCTGATAGTTTTCGTTTCTGCATTTGATAAAGCCGGAGCCAGCCAAGTGAAACGCTTATACCTTCTGATTCTTAAATCCTATATAGGTCCATTGATCCTGACCTTTTTTATTTCTTTGTTCATCCTGCTCATGCAGTTTTTGTGGAAATATATTGATGAATTGGTAGGTAAAGGTCTGGATTGGAAAGTGATTGCCGAACTTATGCTCTACGCCTCTGCCAGCCTTGTTCCAATGGCTCTTCCTCTTTCCATTCTTTTATCATCCCTGATGACTTTCGGCAACCTGGGTGAAAACTATGAATTAATTGCCCTGAAATCTGCAGGCATTTCGTTGCCCCGCATATTTAAACCCCTCATAATTCTCACATTTGTTATCAGTATTGGTGCTTTTTATTTTTCAAATTATGTACTTCCGTTTACAAACCTGAAAATGGGTTCCCTGCTTTTTGATGTTCGGCAGAAACAACCGGAAATAAGTATCAGTGAAGGCGTATTTTACAACGGAATTGATAATTACAGTATTAAAGTCGAAAAAAAAGACAAGAAAAAGAAAATGCTCTATGGGATCATGATTTACGATCATACCCAACATAACGGGAATACATCAGTAATTGTGGCTGATTCGGGAAAAATGTCTATCACTGCTGATCAGATGTTTCTTATTCTGAAATTATATCATGGCAATGGTTATCTGGAAATGCCTGAAAGCAGATCAAATTCCCGTATAAAAACCTTTCCGTTGCGCAGGGACGTGTTTGGTGAAGAACAGATTCTTTTTAAACTGGCCGGTGCGGAGTTGAACCGTACAGATGAGGGACTATTTAAAAAACATTACCAGATGCTTAATCTTAAGCAACTTACTTATGCTGAAGATTCCCTTAAAAAAGACTATGACCAGAGAAAAGTATATATCTCTAAAAGCCTGCTGGCTTACAATTACTTTAAAGCGGACCCCAGAAAAAAGATCATCGATACCATTCATATTGCCGAAAAGAAGTTCGCTCCATCCCAATTTGACAGTGTTTTTAATAAGCTCGCTGTTAATGACAGGCACAGAAGCTGTCAGATGGCATTGTCATTTGCCCGCTCAACCAAATCTTATCTTAGTTCCTCTGAGGAGGATCTATCAAATCGAGATAAATGGATCAAACGTCATCAGATAGAATGGCACCGGAAATTTTCCCTTTCATTTGCCTGTTTTGTTCTTTTCTTTATCGGTGCTCCTTTTGGTGCTATTATCAGAAAAGGAGGCTTTGGAATGCCAATGGTCATCTCTGTTATCTTCTTTATTTTATATTACATGATTTCCATTTCGGGTGAGAAATTTGTGCGCGAAAGCATGTGGCCACCTTTTGCCGGAATGTGGATTTCTTCATTTATCCTTCTCCCGGCAGGTGTCTTTCTTACCTACAAAGCTTCCACCGATTCAGCACTGATGAATATCGATACGTTGTTCGAATCTGTGAAAGAATTTGTTGAAAAGAGTATAAAAAAACTTCCCCGCAGAAAAAAGCGATGACTTCCTGATGTACCAGATAATAACCGGGTATGAAAATACTGCAGATCACTAATAAAATACCATATCCTCCCGCAGACGGAGGGGCCATTGCAGTATTAAACCTGGCTAAAGGACTGGCAATGTATGGTCACGAGATTACAATGCTGGCCATGAATACTTCAAAACATTATTTTGATCCTGCCTTACTTCCTGCTGAAATCACAAATCTTATCAGGATTGAAACAATAGCAGTTGATAATCATCTGAGTTTTATTGGTTCAGTTCGAAATTTTATTTTTTCTAAATTGCCATATACTGCATCGCGATTTCTTTCCCGGGAATTCAGCAGAAAGCTCAGCGGGTTGTTATTATCCGGGAAATTTGATATCGTTCAGGCGGAAGGATTGTACATGGGCCAATATTTTCCTGAGATAAAAGAGAACTCCGATGCACTTATTGCCTTACGTATTCACAATATCGAACACGAAATCTGGGCACGTGTGGCTGATGGTGAAAATAACCTCCTGAAAAAGTGGTACTTAATGAATTTGACAAAACGGATCAGATTATTTAAGTCGGCCATCCTGAACCGCTACGATTTGCTTATTCCTATTACACAAAGAGATGCCGATGTATACAATAATCTCGGTAATTCAAAGCCAATCTGTGTCACTCCTGCCGGTATCAATATTGCTGAATTGCCGGCAATTTCTGTTCCTTCAGAAAAAAATACCTTGTTTCATATTGGAGCAATGGATTGGGCTCCAAACCAGGAAGGACTCAGGTGGTTCTTTGACAATGTGTGGAGGAATATTTTGACTGTACTGCCTGATCTCAGGTTTCATCTTGCAGGCAGAAATGCCCCTGCCTGGCTGCTGACCTACTTTTCTAAGCAACCAAATGTAATTTGGCATGGAGAAGTGGATGATGCTTACCGGTTTATGAATTCCTATTCACTGATGGTAGTTCCCCTGTTATCCGGCAGTGGTATGCGGGTCAAAATTATTGAAGGAATGGCCCTTGGAAAAACAATCGTCACTACTGAGACCGGTGCTGAAGGCATTGATGTTACTACCGGTGAAAACATCCTGATTGCCGGTGATGCTCAGGATTTCTCTTCCGCAGTAATAAGAGCAATGACTGATGATCAGTTTTTTGATCAATTGGGAAGGAATGCCCGTGTCTTCGTGACAAATAATTATGATAATCAGAAAATCACTGCGAAATTGGCTGATTTTTATAAACAGTCTATGTCTTCGCATTAATATATTAAATTGATAATCTTGCATTTAGTGCATATTTTATTCTGGTTTTTTCTAATTATTGTGATCTATTCATTTATTGGTTATGGATTGATCATGATGTTACTTGCTTTTATTAAATCTTGCATTTCAGGAAAAACTAAGACCTCATTATTGTTGCCCGGTAATGAAATAGAAGTGACACTTCTTATTGCCGCCTATAATGAGAAGGATTATATTGAAGCCAAGGTAAAAAATATTGTTGAACTGAATTATCCGGTCGAAAAATTACATTGCCTTTGGGTAACTGACGGTTCTGATGACGGGACTCCCGAATTACTGGCCAGACATTCAAATCTGACCATTTTGCATGAACCGGAACGAAAAGGTAAAATTGCTGCAATTAACCGGGCAATGAAATATGTAAAAACACCCATTGTTATTTATTCAGATTGTAATTCAATGCTTTCACCTGAAACAGTAAGGATCATTGTCGGTTTGTTCACAGATCCGAAGGTTGGCTGTGTTTCGGGTGAAAAACGGATTTATTCAGGAGTTAAAGAATCGGCTTCCGCAGCCGGCGAGGGTTTTTACTGGAATTATGAATCAATGATCAAACGTTCTGAAGCCATAGTTTACAGTGCCATTGGCGCTGCTGGTGAACTGTTTGCCATAAGGATGGATTTATTCTCTGATATTGAAGAAGATACCATACTCGATGATTTTATCATTTCTATGAGAATTGCCATGGCAGGCAACAGGATTCAATACAGTACTTCCGCTTATGCATATGAAACTGCTTCACTGAATATCAGGGAAGAAATGGTGAGGAAAATTCGAATATCTGCAGGAGCTTTTCAGTCATTGTCACGGCTGAAAGGGATTCTCAATCCATTTAAATATGGAATGTTATCTTTCGAGTATTTCTCCCATAAGTTCCTGAGATGGGTGGTTGCCCCGTTTTCCCTGTTGTTGCTGTTCCTTACCACTATTATTGTTGTTGTCAATACCAACTTTAATCTTGATTTCTACCTTATATTTCTTATCCTTCAGGTTATGTTTTTATTGTTTGCATTTGCAGGTTGGATATTGGAAAATTATAAACTGAAATTCAAGTTATTTTTTCTTCCATATTATTTCATCGTAATGAATTTCTCCGTGTATGAAGGTCTGATCAGATTTCTGAGTGGTAAACATACCGTGAACTGGCAGAAAGCCAAAAGAAGTTGATCAGGATACTTTCCTGTACCTGAAGACTGCCAGTAATAAAAGGCTTACCGAAATAACAATCAAAGAAATAATTTCCGTCCTGATATCATGTATCCCTGATCCTTTAAGCATTACCATTCTCATGACCCTGATAAAATAAGCAACCGGGTTAAGTTTATCAATCCACTGTGCCCATTGAGGCATGTTTTCGATGGCCGTGAATAAGCCGCTCATCAGGATAAATATCATCATAATGAAAAATGAAATGAACATGGCTTGTTGCTGGGTATGTGTAACAGTCGAAACAAACAGCCCCATTGCCAGTATTGAAATAATATAGATGGAAGCCACCAGGAAAATGATCCACAGACTTCCGAGGATGGGTATATCAAAAAGCAATTTCCCGATAAACAATCCGAATGCAAGCTCACCTAATGCCAATAACCAGAATGGTATTAACTTTCCTGCAATAAATTGCCATTTTTTTACCGGCGTAACATTGATTTGTTCAATGGTGCCGATCTCTTTTTCGCGAACAATGTTCATGCCTGATAAAAGGAAACTTATTATAGTTACCAGAAGCACCAGTATCCCGGGGACCATGAAAGTTTTATAATTCAGTTCAGGATTGTACCAATGGGTGTAGGTCATGTTCAGCTTCTTTGGTATCAGATTAGCAGTTATTGCTGATTTTGTCTGGTTTATTTCTGTGGAGTATGCCGCAATAACCCCTGTTGTGTAAGCGTTGATCAGTCCTGCCGTGCTGCCATTGATGGCATTGATGATCAACTGCAGTGATGACCTGTTATCATTCACTAAATTCTTTTCGAAACCGTCAGGAATAGCTATTATGGCATCCACTGTTCCGTCCAACAGGTGTTTGTCTGCTTCTGCCATGGAAAACGAAAAGAATCTGATTTTAAAAAACGGCGATCCGCTGAAATGACTGGTAAGTCCCCTCGAATAGGTTGACAGGTCATTATCAACCACAGCAAGTTTAATATTTTTCATTTCAAAAGTAGCTGCATGCACAAGGATGACAAGCTGAACAACAGGAACTATAAATATGATAGGAAGCATGGCCCTGTTTCGGAAAACCTGGATAAATTCCTTCTGTATAAAAAATAAGACGGTTCTCATTATTCCAGTCTTGTTTTAAACTTTTTGATACTTAAGAATAGAAAAAACAATGTCATACCAGCCAGTATCAGTGTTTCCTTCCAGACATAACTAAACCCGGCACCTTTAAGCATGATGCTTTTAATTATGGTAATAAAATATTTTGGAGGCATAAGATAACAGAGTCCCTGTAAAATCAACGGCATGTTTTCAACAGGGAAAATAAATCCTGATAAAAGAATAGTAGGTAGCATAAGACCTACAAGGGATATCATCATAGCGATCTGCTGGCTGCTGGTAAGGGTTGAAATCAGAATGCCAAGAGATAAGGCTGTAATTATGTATAACAGGCATTCTCCAAGTAAAAGCAAGAGATTGCCATGTACAGGTATTTGAAAAACGAAGAAGGAGATAAGAATTATTAGTACGGCATTCATAAAACTCAATAATATATATGGCATTACTTTGCCGCTGATGATCTGGAACGGCCGAAGGGGAGAGGCCAGCAGAACTTCCATTGTACCCAGTTCTTTTTCACGGGTAATTGAAATGGAGGTCATCAGGGCTGAAATGAGTATCAGCAACATAGCCATTATTCCTGGTACAAACAGAAAAACGCCCTTTAATTCCGGGTTATATTTCATTCTGACTTCCGGGATGATCTGCATTTGTTGCAGGGCTTTCTGTTGCGATGCCATATATGACAGGGTGACAGAATTAAGATAATTAACCAGGATATTGGCGGTATTAGGTTCAGAAGCATCGGTGATAACCTGAATGCCGGCCTGTCCGTCTTTTTCTAATTTTCTTGCAAAACCTGCTTCAAACATCACTACCATTTTAATGTTTCCCTCCCTGAAGACATCCTCAATTTGTGATGCAGACTCAAGCTTTCGGTCAATTTTAAAATAACCGGATGAAACAATTTTCTGAGTGATTCGGGTTGTGATATAATCTTTTGACTGATCGAATACGGCAATCTTTGCATCCCTGATTTCATTGGTAACTACAAACCCGAACAGCAACAACTGAATTACCGGAATTCCGAACAGAATCACAAGGGTGCGAACATCCCTGAATATGTGATGGAATTCCTTAACAACAAAGCCCCTGAACCTTTTCAGATTAATATATCTATCAGTTTTCATTGCCTTGCCAGTTTAAGGAAAACACCTTCCATATTCACTGAATCATTTAGTCTCATTAAGTTCAAAGGTGTATCTAATGCAACAATTTTCCCGTCAACCATGATGGAAACCCGGTCACAATATTCAGCTTCGTCCATATAATGAGTTGTCACAAATACCGTAATTCCGCTGTGTGCGGCATCATAGATCATCTGCCAGAACTGTCTTCTGGTGATTGGATCCACTCCACTGGTCGGCTCGTCCAGGAAAACAACTGAAGGACGGTGGAAAATGGCCACTGAAAAGGATATTTTTTGCTTCCAACCCAAAGGCAAATCTTTGATCAGTTTGTTTCTGACGTTCTGTAAATCAAGCATACCAATCAATTCCTCCGTTCTTTCCCTTATTACCTTGTTGCTCAAACCATAAATTCCGGCATAGAAATGTATGTTTTCAACAATACTCAAGTCTTCGTAAAGCGAGAATTTCTGGCTCATGTAACCGATATTCTGCTTGATTTTTTCTCTGTGTGTATAGATATTGTAACCTGATACTGTCAACTCGCCCGAAGTAGGGTAGGACAGACCGCACAGGACTTTTATTGCAGTCGTTTTGCCGGCGCCGTTAGCTCCGAGGAAACCAAACACTTCACCTTTCTTTACACTGAATGTCAGATGGTCATTCGCAGTGAAGTCACCGAATTTTTTCACCAGGTCCCTGGCGATGATAATATCATCAGAATTCACCATTCCAGAAACTTTAACAATAATTCCATATTTGTTTATAAAATAAAATTGTATTAATTTTCCTAAACACCTGACAGTCTATAGTCTATTAACCTGGATAGTACGGGTGATTTTAATCATTCAGCATTAATCTCATAAAACAATCTTCCACAGTTGCATCTATCTGCCTGATCTCAATTTCACTGTGTCCCTTTCCTCTAAGGTAATATTCGATGTCGCTCATGGTGGCATTAATTTCCTTGTCAGTGTAGTGAATGTATTGACCAAAACTGTGGGCGCTTCTGACAGTAGGACAGTATTTCAGATCGTGTATCAGCGTATACATATTGGATGTTCTCACGGCGAAAAGCACCGATCCATAATTTGCCGTGATGTTTTCCGGAGTATCGGTACTCAGTATTTTGCTATTCTGAAATAAGGCTACCCTGTCGCATTTCCCTGCTTCATCCATATAAGGAGTTGATACAATGATAGTAATTCCATCTTCTTTACGTTTTCTGAGCATTTCCCAGAATTCTTTTCTCGAAACCGCATCTACACCCGTGGTAGGTTCATCAAGCAATAACAGATCAGGTTTATGAATCATGGCACACGACAAAGCCAGTTTCTGCTTCATTCCACCCGAAAGTTTCCCGGCCTGCCTGTTCTTAAACGGGCTGATCTGATCATAAATATCGTTGATAAGATAATAGTTATCTTTAATGGTCGATCCAAATATACCGGCAAAGAACTGCAGGTTTTCTTCCACTGTCAGATCCTGGTAGAGTGAAAACTTACCGGGCATGTATCCTATCATATTCCTGATCTTCCGGTAATCATTCACAGCATCATATTCTCCAATCCTTACTGTCCCGGTGTCAGGTTTAAGCATGGTTGCCAGGATTCTTAACAATGTTGTTTTTCCTGCGCCATCAGGTCCGATGAACCCGAATAATTCAGCTTTGTTAACACTGAAACTCACATGATCAAGCGCCGTTACCGTACCATAGTTCTTGCAAAGATCCCGTGCTTCAACCATTATTTCAGAATTCATATTCAGATTGATTATTTGGGTGATCTGTGAAAATTAAGTTCCCCGGGCATGCCGATCTTCAGGCTCCCATTATTTATTACCAGTACTTTTACAGCATAAACCAGGTTTACTCTTTCATCTTTGGTTTGAATGATCTTGGGAGTGAACTCAGAAGTAGGCGATATCCATGTGATGGTACCTTTCATCAGGTTGTTGTCTTCTTTATTTTTGTCGGTCAGTATTTCCACCATCTGACCGGTTTTGATTTCATTTAACTGGCTTCCGCTCACGTAAGCCCTCAGGTACATACTGTCGAGATTGGCAATTTTATAAATTGGTTTCCCTGCCACAGCAAGTTCTTTTTCCTGCATATATTTTGCAATCACAGTTCCTTTTACCGGATTGATGATCCTGCATTTACTGAGAATTTCTTTTGCCATATCAATCTGCCGGTCGACACCCGACATGTCCTTCTGAACATTAAATTTCTGTGATTGGATTGAAATGATCTGTTTGTCGACTAATTTAATATTATTGATCACGTCATCCAATTGCTTCTGTGGAATAGCTTTGTCCTTTATCAGGCGTTCACAGCGCTGCCGGTCGGCTTCGAGGTTTGCTCTTTGCTGAACCTGAACATCGGCCTGGGTAATAATGTTATCCATCCTGGCTGCGACAGCTTGTTTTTGTGCATACAACTCTTGCAGTGTTAGGAAATAATTAGTAGAATCAATCAGCCCGGCTGAAATGCCTGCTTCTAATTGCCGGCCTTCTTCCACTGGAAATTTCAAAAGAGTTCCGTTAACTTCAGCCGATACGGTAATTTCTGTTGCCTCAAATGTACCGTAGGCATCTGACTTGTTGTTACTATCCGAGCAGGCAACTGCCAAAGCCATCAGCATCAAAAAATGATATTTCCGCATATATTGGTCTTTTAAATTTCAAGTATTTATGCTTAAGACATTTAGGTGCTTATTTCTACAATCTTGACGAGTTTTGGCAAAAAAATCCAAAAAACAAAAAACAAATCACAAATAATAAACAATCCGCCGCGGCGGACAAAATTTCAAATACGAAATAAACTACTCTGATTTTTCAATGATTGAAGAAATTATTTTCTTCAATTGAACGGCTTCGTCATGCAATTCAATTCCTTCCTTCTCAAATTCAGAAGAGTTCGTTTCATAGATCAATCGTAAAAAAAACGAGCTCTCTTTAGCCTCCTTTCTGCAAATCTTTACTCTCATAAGGAAATCCTTTTTACTCAACGATTCATTTGCCTCAATATAATTTGCACCTACCGAACCAGAAGCTCTGACAATCTGTTTGCTATCCTCAATGTTCGATATATTATTTGGA
>JAPLDU010000031.1 GCA_026391255.1 Bacteroidia bacterium
TATGTATTTTACAAACTCAAATGCATTCTGCTGAATTTCCCTGGAAAACAAAACGCCGGTTCAACTCTTATTCCGACTATTTTAAAAGAGAAACCGGAAACCGGGTGCAGAAAGTCACGATAGATGCCGGATTCACCTGTCCTAACAGGGATGGCAGCATAGCTACCGGGGGATGCAGCTATTGCAATAATGATGCATTCAACCCATCCTATTGCCAGCCTGAAAAATCAATAACTCAGCAAATTGAAGAAGGTATTGAGTTTCATGAAAAAAGATACCGTAGCGCTGTTAAATATCTTGCATATTTCCAGGCATATTCAAATACTTATGCTTCCCTTGGCACTCTGAAAAAAATATATAATGAAGCGCTGAATCATCCCGGAGTGTCCGGGCTTGTCATTGGTACACGTCCTGATTGCATTGATGAAGAGAAACTGGAATATTTCGGGCAGATTGCCACGGATCATTACCTGATTATTGAATATGGCATTGAATCATGTTACGATCGTACATTACAAAGCATTAACCGTGGGCATTCTTTTGCTGAATGTGCCGACGCAATAAGGAAGACAGCCGCTTTGGGCATCAGGATCGGCGCTCACCTGATCATCGGACTGCCGGGGGAATCAAAGGCAGAAATTCTTGCAGAAGCATCCATCATTTCACAATTACCGATTAATAACCTGAAAATTCATCAATTGCAGATCATGAAAAATACCCGTATGGCCGTTGAATACCAAGACAATCCGGATAGTTTTCAGTTTTTCACACTGGATGAGTATATAGATTTTGTGATTGATTTTATTGAGTTGCTTAATCCTGGTATTGTCATTGAAAGGATAGCCGGTGAAATCCCGCCACGTTTCCAGGCCGGGCCGGGCTGGGGTCTCATCCGCAACGAACAGATCATTACCATGTTTGACAAACGCCTCGAAGAAAGGAATACATGGCAGGGAAAGAAATATGTAAATTCAAGTAGTTTATTTCGTATTTGAAATTTTGATTTTGTTTATTATTTGTATTTTGTGATTTGTTTTTTGTGATTTTTTACCAAATCGCGTCAAGATTTCAGAAATAAAATACTAATAATGAGGAACAAATAATAAACATTGTAATATGCAGGCAGATGATACCTATCTTACTATTTCAGGGACTTCTGAAGGATTGTACAAGGAAAAAGCAAGCAAATTCATGGCTTTTGCTTTCCCGGTTTCTTCTGAAACAGAAATTAAAAAGATCCAGCTTGGTCTGCGTAAGAAATATTATGATGCCAACCATCATTGCTTTGCCTGGAGGCTGGGAGCCGATAAGAAACATCACAGGGCTAATGACGACGGAGAGCCGGGAAATTCAGCAGGCATGCCCATTCTTGGACAGATACAATCCAAAGGACTGACAAATATCCTGATTGTAGTTATCAGGTATTTTGGCGGCACAAAACTGGGTGTCAGCGGACTTATGAATGCTTACCGCACAGCGGCTGCAAATGCCCTTGCATCGGCCGTTATCATTGAAAAAACAGTCTGCCGCATTTTTGAAATTTCTTTTGGCTATGCAGCCATGAACGAAGTAATGTCGGTTGTAAAAGATGAAAAGGCCGGTATTTTAAACCAGGAATTTGATCTTCAATGCAAAATGAAGGTTTCCATCAGAAAAAGCCTGTCATCTGAGTTCATAGAGCGTTTTAGGTTTATTGAAGCTAAGGTTCAGGAAATCGGAGAAGAAAAAAACATAGAGACTGTTTGAAATTGCCAAATTAGCTTCACAAGGTTAATAAAACTCTAAAGACTTTAAAGAAGTATGATACTAAACAAATAGATTATTTGCTTTTTATTCGATTAATAATTTGAATATTTTTGCATAAAAAATAATATGCCTGAAATTAGCAGATTTTTAGGAATAGTGATATTCATGAACTTTAATGAACATAATCCACCACATTTTCATGCAAAATATGGTGATTATGAAATTATTATTGATATTAATTCAGGTATTATTGAAGGTAAATTTCCAAAGCGTGCTTTAGGAATGGTGATGGAATGGTACGAAATGCACAAGCAGGAACTTCTTCAGGATTGGGAATTAATAAGGAAAACGGGTGAGTTTAATAAAATTCAACCTTTAGAATAATCATCATGATACTAAATGTTACTAATGCAGAATATAAAGGCGAATATAAAGTCTGCCTGACTTTTAGTAATGGCGAATCTTTTATTACTGATCTAAAAGAAACCATTATGAATGATCATCGAAAAATATTTTCCCCGTTACAGAAAATAGATTATTTTAAAAATTTCAGGATAAAATTAAATACAATAACCTGGGATAACGAAGCTGATTTTGCACCTGAATTTCTATTAGAATTAGGAAAGAAGCAGAAAGAGTGATGAGGTGATGGGAGTGATGAGGTGATGGGAGTGATGAAAGGAATTGAGCGACATTACCACATTGTCAAATTGTCACATTATCACATTGATTTCTCACCCCGTTGCCTTAGCGCTTCATAAAGCAGCACAGCTGCAGAGGCCGACACATTCAGGGATTGAATAGCGCCAAGTACAGGGATTTTCACCACTGCATCCGCCAATTTCATTATTTCGGGAGAAATACCCGTTTCTTCAGAACCCATGATGATAGCAAGTGGCATGGTTAAATCCGCTTCCAGATAACTATCCATCGCTTTCTCACTTGCTGCAATAATAAATAACCCGCTATCTTTCAGAAATTTGATACTATCTTTCAGGTTCTTTGCCCTGCAAACATTCAGGTTATGCAAAGCGCCGGAAGAGGTTTTTACCGCATCCGCATTAATCTGGGCGGCTCCATGTTCAGGGATCACCACTGCATCAATGCCGGCGCACTCGGCAGTGCGGCAAACAGCTCCAAAGTTCCTGACATCTGTGATGTGATCGAGTACTAAAATTAATGGATTACGACCCTGCTCAAATATAAACGGGATAATAGAATCAAGCTTCTGATAGACCACATGTGCCACAAACGCAACAACACCCTGGTGGTTTTTATGAGTCACCCTGTTCAATCTTTCCACAGGAACAAGCTGAAATGGGATACCGTGATTTCTAAGCATCGATGTAAGTTCGTCGGAATGAAGTCCCATCAATCCTTTTTTCACCAGTACCTTCTCAATCTCTTTGCCAGCAATGATTGCTTCGATCACAGGCCTGATACCAAAAATATAATCGGAGTTGCCCATCAGTTTTCAACGGAATAAATCCTGCCATTCCGCCATGTATCAGTAGCCTGGTACCAACTGGCTTTATATATATCGCCCCTCTTCAGTACAAAGTAATTTTCCGAATAGGCGTTTTTCATATTCTGAAAGAAAAAATCCATGGACATCAGATTCTTGTTATCTCCGTATATCCAGCGTTCACTGTCGTCAGCCTTGAATATGGTCTTGGGTGGCCCGAAAATAATGTATATCATTCCCCTGTCGGATAGCCAACCGGGAATAAAGGACGAAAAATATATGTTGGCAAATGTCACCCGGCTGTAATAGACACGTATCAGTTCCTTTGCCCTGCTGATATTCCCGGATGGTTTCAGCCAGAAACTGTCAATGGCCGCCTTTTCATTAGCTGCCTGCGAGAGCTTCTTATATTCTTTGGAAGTAGTTATGTACCTTGCCGATTTAATCATTTCACTGGTTGTTTTCACCAATGGGAAAAAATCTCCGAAATTATACAAGGTGACTCCTTCTGATTTGGCAGTGTCAGCCATAATATGATACATTCCGCGTTTCAACAAAACTAACCTGAACTCTTCATTTACAGCCTGTATAGTCCAGGTACTGTCGGGGGTAAATTCGGGATCATGGTAAGGAGTTATTGAAAACGGAGGTAAGGGAGAAGAATAATTTTCACGGAAAAATTTAATATGGTAAGTCTTTGCCGGTACCCTAAGGTTTTTGACAATTACAGTATCAACCGATGTTAGAAACCGGTGAAACAAAGGAAGAGGACTGCCCTTAGTCTTCAACATGAAATTCTGAGGTGAGTTTACCGTACTTTTATCGATAATCAGGAAATGAAGGTGGCTACTATTCCTTAACAGATCTGTGGTAATAATTTCCAGAGTTTTTAAGTCGCCCGGATTCATCCTGAGAGTAAAAAAAGTGGTAAATTCTTTTCCGCAGTTTTTCCTGTTCAGGTTAATAGAAATAGTGGCGCTATCGTTCATTTTTCCATTACCACGGGTATTGAATAAAACATAGTGAATCCTGACCGAAGCTTTTTCCTGTGCTGTTTCATTGGCCTTGTTAAAAAGCAATTCGTCGGTAAAAATTCTGAAATACACCTGCGAAATGGTATCATTAATATGAATAACACAGAACTCAGGATGCAGGCTGGTACTACCGGGGTTATAGATTGTGGCTACATTTTTATTCTGAACACTCAGCCGGGATGATGAGCAGGCAAAGAGGAAAGCTGCGAAAAGCAGAAATACGGGTATCCGCAATGACCTCATTTTTAATTATTACGGATTAATATGACCATTATGGTCTTCAAACCTGAGATGCTTTGTATATGTTCCTTTTGACAATTCATCCAGTGAAAGATCAGTGAGCTGTTTTCCTGCAATGGTTTTATTATAACGTGAAGAAAAAATACCTATCCCGTCATTGATATTTGTAAAATTGGGATGTTCCTGCACCACACTGTTGCTGGGACCATTCACGTCGATATAGGTACTGAGTGCATCTCCGGCGACCACAAAAATAAAATCAACGGAATTACAAATTCTTTTGATACCAGGATCATTACCATCCTGTATCATAGAATTGATATAACTATAAAATTCATCCCCCGGAAAAACGGCAACTATATTATCTAATCCCTCCGGATCGACATATTCGATATTGGGCCTCACCCAGTCAATAAATTTATCGGTTGAAGTACCGTTTGAATATTTTTCAGTGTAGTGAAATCTTAACGAAACACCATACAAACTGGCATTTCCTACGGCTTTCCATTGTGTTTTATAATCAGTAAAATTAGTTCCATCATAAAACCCTATTTTCTGTTCCGGTACCGTGGAAGGCTTAGATACATCGAGGCCATTAATCAAGTCCGTTGTGGAGGAAACAGTTTTATGTTTGGCAGGAATATTAATCAATAACTTATACAATTTGTCAGCCTTTAAAACAGCGGTGGTTTTATATAACAGGTTGCTGTCTGACGAAAAAATAGCAGGTTCGCCACTCAGGCGGACAGTGTCTTTGGGAACTTCATAGGTTGGCAGCATCTGGACAGGGGTGTCCCAGGTGGTATCACCGTTCAGTGTAAATGGAATAAGCTGAACGTTAATATTTTTGTAATTGCTCGAATCAGGTATTTTAGCCATGATGTAAGCGTTTTCATCACCAAGAAAAACCTTGTTAATCTTGGCATAATGAACAGAATCATTCTGGTTTAAAATAAAATAAACCAAAGTAATATCTTTCCATGATGCGTTTATAGGTAAATCAGTGGAGCAGGAAGCAAATACTGCAAGTAACACCAGCATGAAAATGATATTTTTTATCTTCAATATTGCTTGCATCTATTAAAATTAAGAACTTTGCACATAATTAATTTTGCAAAAATAATTAAAAATCTGAAAGAATGTCAATATTTCAAAACGTAAAAAGGATCACCACCCATGTGCTTAATGAGATGAAGCTCAGAGGTGAAAAGATTTCCATGTTAACAGCTTATGATTACTCAATAGCGCGTATCCTTGATTCGGCCGGTATTGATGTGATACTGGTAGGTGATTCTGCCTCCAATGTTATGGCAGGTTACGATTCTACACTTCCTATCACGCTGAATGAAATGATCTATCATGCCAGTTCAGTGGTAAGAGCGGTGAAACGTGCTTTGGTAGTTGTAGATCTTCCTTTCGGAACATACCAGGGAAACTCAAAAGAGGCGCTGAATTCTTCCATACGTATCATGAAAGAAACAGGAGCACATGCAGTCAAACTGGAAGGAGGCCGGGAAGTTAAGGAATCGGTTGAGAGGATTCTTTCTGCAGGAATCCCGGTGATGGGACATTTAGGTCTTACTCCCCAGTCAATTCACAAATTCGGAACATTTGTGGTTCGGGCCCGTGATGAAAGTGAAGCCAATAAATTAGTTGAGGACGCGCATATCCTGGAAGAAGTGGGTTGTTTTTCCCTGGTACTCGAGAAGATTCCTGCAACCCTGGCAGCCCGGGTCACATCGGAACTGAAAATACCTGTAATTGGTATAGGCGCGGGCAGGTTCACTGACGGGCAGGTCCTTGTTTTACACGATATGCTGGGTATCACCCAGGAATTCTCACCGCGATTCCTGCGCAGGTATCATAATCTATTTGAAGAAATTAAAGGAGCCGTGGAAACATACATCAGAGATGTCAAAACCCTTGATTTTCCAAACGAGAAAGAGCAGTACTGATAAACCCGAGTGATGAGTTATGAGTTATGAGTTATGAATCAGGTATCAGGTATCAGGTATCAGGATATAGGATTGTCAGAATTAAAAGTGATGAAGTGATAAGGTTCTTTATCTTAAAACTTTATAAACTTTATAAACTTTATAAACTTTACGAACTTTATAGACTTTACAAACTTTATGAACTCTTCTTCTTTGGGATCAGTGGCTTTCCGAGAGGATACCGGAAACTGGCAGTTAATGATAAACGATCGAAACCCAGTGTTGATAATTGTATTCCCAGGCGGTTAAACAACATGACCGCCCACCCTGCATTGAATTTATGTGTATCGTATTCAATGTTTATACGGGTAAATTTATAATACGCAGTAAAACCGCCAAATATTCCTGTAAGAAATTTCCCGGGTATTTGTCCGTGGTTACTGAAGAGGCTGGTTGAAGTAAACGGTTTGCGGGATACATCAAAACCGTAACCCAAATGAAAATCAATATCTGCCGGACCAAAATGTTCAATCTTCTTCGACATCACGAGGTATGCAGCGCTTTGATGGAAATTAGTCGAGAAAAAATCATGCAGGCCAATCACCATGGCTGGCAGATACTTATGTTCATTCAGCAACAGTATCCTCATTTTGATTGACCTGTCCCCGATCCCCCACCGGGTATCCACCGAATCGCTGTACTTTTGTGCAATATTGTCTGGTCTGGTAACGGTTCCTGTTATTTCGAGGAAGGGCAGAAATGCCATGGTTACTGAATAAAGTTTTTCAGCTGTTTTATGCAAACTGTCTTTAAACGGAAGAATATGGTATTTTTCAGGGTTGGTAGCAAAAACAAACATGATTTCCTTATCAGCAGGAAACCTGGCCGTAGGTATCATAATAAGTCCTGAATTGCCGGTAATTGCAGGCAAAGCTTTATCTGAACCCTGAAAGATACTTTTTAATATCTGCGAGTCAGCCCAATGAATGTTTATCAGCAATAAAGCTGAAAACAGTAAAATCCTGGTTCTCATTTTCTTCATTAGTCGTTAATATTCACGAACGTCACGAACGTCATGAACGTCATGAACGTCACGAACGTCATGAACGTCATGAACGTCATGAACGTCACGAACGTCATGAATGTCATGAGAGTAAGGAACGTCAATTAATCACGATTCACCACTCACCATTCATCACTCACCATTCATAACTCACCATTCATAACTCACCATTCACTATTCACCACTCACTATTCACCACTCATAACTCACCATTCACTATTCACCACTCACTATTCACCACTCACCATTCACCATTCACCAATCACCATTCATCACTCACTATTCACCATTCACCATTCACTATTCACCATTAAATAGTCAGCATTGCCATCGGGTGGTATTTTCCTGTCAGGCCAACAGGTTTGGCATTCCTGATAGTATAAACCGTTTCTATGCTCCGTCGTGCTTCATTCAGATGAAAACCTTCGCCTGAAAGAATTTTAATGTAACTGTCGGTATGAAGTTCCGTAAAGCCTTCGCTGAATTCAATTTCACGACCGTTGAGCGTAAGAGAACGGTAGGTCCGTTTTCCCAGTTTTTTGACTTCCTCAGGTATATTATTATAATCAACACTAAGGAACCAACGTACCCTTGCTCTCTTCAGGAGCAGAAAACCTGCGGCTGTTTTTGCATCCGAAATATGTACCGTATTTTCTATTACATCACCAAATATCCAGGTAAGCATATCGAAAAAGTGAACCCCGATATTGGTGGCTATTCCGCCTGATTTAGACAAATCTGATTTCCAGCTTACAAAGTACCAATTACCACGAGATGTTATATAGGTCAAATCAATGTCATATATTTTATCAACCGGACCATGTTCAATTTCATTTTTCAGGTCAATAATGCTCTTGTGAAGTCTTAATTGCAGAATATTATAAATATTTTTTCCAGTCTCAACTTCAATCTCCTGCAAGGCATCAATATTCCATGGGTTCAGTACCAGGGGTTTCTCGCAAATTGCATCTGCATGATGGCGCAGAGCAAAACGTATGTGAGAATCATGCAAATAATTAGGTGTACAAATACTTACGTAGTCTATTTTTTTTCCGACTCTGTTCAGTTTATCAATATGTCTGTCAAAGCGCTCAAATTCAGTAAAAAAATCAGTCCCCGGAAAATAACTGTCCAATTTACCCACGCAGTCAAACTTATCGAGGGCACAAACCAGTACATTACCGGTATCTTTTATGGCTTTGAGATGTCTTTCAGCAATGTAACCCGCCACTCCAATCAAAGCAAAGTTTTTCATTATCCTATTTTTTTTACCTGTTCGTTTTCAATTTTATATTTTTCTCCACTTTCAGGACAAACAGCTATGCCATTATCGTTAAAATGAAGTCTGTGACCATATTCACTTATCCAACCGGCATGGTGTGCAGGATTCCCTAAGACCAAAGAATAGGGTTTTACGTCTTTGGTTACAACAGCTCCTGCGCCCACAAAAGCAAAAGCACCGATTGTATGACCACAGATAATTGTAGCATTCGCACCGATGGAAGCACCTTTACATACGAGCGTCTGCTCGTACTTATCTTTTCTGATAACAGAACTCCTTGGATTGGAAATATTGGTAAAAACCATCGAAGGACCAAGGAATACATCATCCTCACAGATTACACCAGTATATATAGATACATTATTCTGTACCTTAACATTATTACCCATTATCACTCCCGGTGATACTACTACATTCTGACCGATATTGCATGATTCGCCAATCTCGCATCCGCTCATAATATGTGTAAAATGCCAGATTTTTGTGCCATTACCTATACGGCAAACATCATCAACGACTGCCGTTTCGTGTGCGAAATAATTTTTCCCCATCTACTTGTGAATAAACTGAAATGATTTTCTCATCAAAAATAATAAAAATTTTAATCACGTTCATTGTATGCATTCTGGTCATATATAAAAAAATAGCCCGTGTAGTTAGCACGGGCTATTGATACTATGATCTTAGTTGAATCTTACTTAATGATATTTAACTGCTTTGTCTGAACAAAATTTTCTGTTTCAAATTTATAGAAATATGAACCGGCAGCATAATCTTTAGCATTCAACTCAACACTATAAATTCCCGAGCTATAATCTTCGGACACAATCACTTTGATCAGATCGCCCAGCAGGTTATAGATTCCAATGGTAACATGTGTTGATTCGGGTATTGAAAATTTAATAGTTGTAGTCTGGTTGAACGGGTTAGGTATATTCTGGTAAAGTACATATCCGGCACTTGCAGGATCAATGCTTAACTTGCCAACCACACTGATACCATCTTCTGAATATTTAGCACTGCCTTGCTGCCAGTTGTCAACTACTAATACTTCTTCATATTTACCGGACTGATGCCATAACCTTAAGCTAAATTCACTTCCATCTGACATTCCGTCAATTTCATTTGAATAGGTATCAACTCCATTGATAGCTATGGCCATATTATCACCTGTAAATATTCCACTACCGACCAGGTTTCCGAATGAATCAAATACGCCAACTTCATCTCCACTTTCAGGTATTTTGTTCCATGAAGACTTCGGTATACCTAATGTCATGTTATTTCCCGTTGATTCTGGCATTTTATAATACTGAGGCATATAGTTATAAAAACTCTTCTCAGTCATTCCAAGTGCACCATTGGCAGGATATGTATAATTGAATGCGGTATTAGTTTTTAGCTGGTAACCTTGTCCGGGTACCATATTTCCAATAGTATTCAGGTTGGACATTGCAGGCCAGTACACAAATCCGTCTCCGTTTTTCATAATGATGATATCACTTACAACAGGACTCATCAATGTTACAATAGAAGCAGGTGTTTTGCGGAGGTAACCTATGAAACTCCAGTTATTAGGAACTATTAACGGGGTCAATTCCGGAATAACTTCAGAACCGTTAATGGTAAGTGTACAAGCTGCATTAACCTTAACCCTGTATGCCTGTCCTATAGTAAGGTTACCAATTGCATTTACAAACATCGACGGCCAATATACCTGACCATTCTCATCTTTTGCAATGATAAAATGGGTCGCAATATTATTAAATACATCCACTGCATTAGGATTAAATGGGATAAGATAAGTGGATATCAGGTTCCAGTTGATATTCAGATTGATACTCTGGCTGGATATTTCAGAGAACGGTATCAATGAAGTCAGTCCGCTTAAACCGTCAACTACGAAGTATGCATTTTGCGGGAATGACAAATTATAGGTAACGTTCAATGAATATTCGGTAGCAGTGGATGCTTTCCATAATCTCCACTGGAACATTTCAAGGGGCAGGAATCCGGTATGCGGAGTAATACCATCTTCTCCCCATGCTGCAAGTGTAGTTGTATTACCCATCCATTTAATAAATCCTCCACAGGCTGGTGTTCCAAGTGAATCATAGAATACTCCGATGTAATCACCTATGTTGACACCTGATACAGCACCTACAGGAATATAAATTGTATGATTATTACCAGTATTATAATACGACCAGTGAGGGAATTCACTCGAATTTACCGTATAATGACCAGTTGTTGTACAACCGGCAGCATCAGTTACAGTCACATAGTAAGTTCCTGCAGGTACGTTATAAAGGTCTTCATTATTGGATATCCACTGACCATCCTGATTAACCCAGTAATACGTATATGGGAATGTACCGCAGCAAACAAAAATATTGACTGCTCCATAAACCATTCCCTGAGGTGTCAGATCAATATTGGTAACCTGGGCATTGGAAATATTCAACGGACAGGTAGGACCACCGACTTGGACAGTATCAACAAATGTACAATGATAAGCATCTGTCAGGGTAATGTAATAATGGCCTGTCGGAAGATTTGGAATCGTTTCGGTTGTCATTGACTGACAACAAACCAAAGTGGTAACTCCCGGAATTAAATACATTGAATCTGTACAGGTTCCGCAAGTTGCGTCGTGTACTCCTGACCACTGAAGATCATAATATGGTAAAGTGCCTCCAAAAGGATGAACTATTATAGAGCCCGTTGATCCTCCGAAGCAAAGTACATTATGAATGTCAAAATTCATACCAAGGGGACTGTTTGGAGAAGTGACATTTCCACAACCATAAGCCGGACAATTATGTCCGTCGGTAATAGTAACACAATACGTTCCTGCACCGACATTATTCAGGTTCTCAGTGGTAGCGCCGTTTGACCAATGATAGAACAAAGGAGCTGTTAATCCGCTGACCACAGAAACATGAACTGATCCGTCAAGCTGGCCGGCACACTGAACATTATTTCCGGTTACCACAACAATAGTTTGCGAAGGTTCTGTTATTGTGATACCTGCTGTAGCTTTACATCCGTTGAAATCTGTCACTGTCACACAATAGAAATTACCTCCCAGATTGGTCAAAGTCGGACCAACACCTACGTTGGGAGTCCATACATATGAATAAGGAGTGGTTCCACCGGTTACAGTAGCCTGAACCGTACCATCATAAAATCCATAGCAGGATACATTGGTTCCGGTAAGAGTTACTGTAAGAAGGGTTGGCTGTGTGATAATAAAGGTTTTGATTAAAGAACATCCATGAAGATCAGTAATGGTAACTGTATATGTACCTGCTGCCAGATTACTGATATCCTGAGTTGTAGCACCATTTGACCAGACGTAAATATACGGAACAGTGATACAGCAAACTCCGTTAATCGGAATAGTGTCTGTTCCGCCTGTTACTGTCAAATCAATTGAACCATGGGCATCTCCGTAACACAAATTCTGATGAACAATATCTGTTTCAGTTAATGGAGTAGGTTCTGTAATTTTAACTTCATACAATACTTCGCAATGGTTAGAATCACCAATTGTGAGTAAATGGAATCCGGGGGTCAGCGAACCAAACAATACCGGGTTCATCGTGAATGTATTTGGAGAAGGTACAAATGGCTGATAATCTATAGAATACTGATATGGTGGTGCGCCACCGTCAGCAAGCACTTCAAACCAACCATCATTTGCTCCGTAACACGATATATTTTCACCGGTAATGTATAAAGCTACCACAGTATTGGAAGGTACGTCAACGGTCACACAGCTACTGACAGTACAATAATGGGAATCAGTAACAGTCAGACAATAAACTCCGGAACTCAGATTTTTTAATGAATCTGTTGTTGCACCGGTATCCCAATGATAAGAATATGGAGGTGTACCACCTGTAACAACAGAAGCGATATAACCATCCAAACCATTCAGACACAGTGGGCTTTGAGCAGTAAGGGTAACCTGTAACGGAGCCAAAGGCTGGGTAATGTAATTTGTATAGAAGGTCTGACATCCATGACTGTCGGTTATTACAGCTGTAACAGGCCCTGCACATAACTCTGTGAAGAAATAAGGTGATGCATAGCTATTTACTCCATTTACAGTCACCGTATAGGGTGGTGTACCTCCCTGAGGTACTACTGTTAATGTCCCGGTGCATTGACCGTAACATTGAACATTACCAATGTTTAAATTACCTGTAAGAAATGCGGACGGTTGAATAATCGTCGTCACCTGCGGAATAAGTTTACAATTATGATTATCGGTTATTGTAACATAATAATCTCCAGCAATGATGTTGACTAAATTCTGTGTAGTTGCTCCATTGGACCATATAAATGTATATGGTGGGGTACCTCCATCAACATACAAATCAATTTCACCAGTTGACATACCTTTACAAAGTACATCAACTTTATCTATTTCATAGACCAGTGATGATTCTGGCTGGGAAAGTATTTGGTATGCTGTTGCCGTACATAAATTAAAATCTGTAACAGTCACCGAATATGTGCCTGCCGGTTGATTGGTTAAATTCTGTGTAGTTGCTCCATTCGACCATGCATAGGTATATGGAGTAGTTCCTCCAGTGACAGTCAGGGTAACTGAACCAGTGTAATTTCCATAACATAATATGTCAACTCCTGTTGCTGTTGCTGCCAGGGCGGCTGCGGGCTGGGTAATGAAATTCGTATAGAACGTCTGGCATTGATGACTGTCGGTTATTACAGCTGTAACAGGCCCTGCACATAACTCTGTGAAGAAATAAGGTGATGCATAACTATTTACTCCATTTACAGTCACCGTATAGGGTGGTGTACCTCCCTGAGGTACTACTGTTAATGTCCCTGTGCATTGACCGTAACATTGAATATTACCAATATTTAAATTAGCGGTAAGAAACGCAGACGGTTGAATAATCGTCGTCACCTGCGGAATAAGTTTACAATTATGATTATCAGTTATTGTAACATAATAATCTCCAGCAATGATGTTGATTAAATTCTGTGTAGTTGCCCCATTGGACCATATAAATGTATATGGTGGGGTACCTCCATCAACATACAAATCAATTTCACCAGTTGACATACCTTTACAAAGTACATCAACTTTATCTATTTCATAGACCAGTGATGA